>NZ_JAEHBX010000009.1:0-129806 GCF_016483395.1 Bacillus cereus group sp. N21 | reverse complement strand
GGAATGAGTGTAAAGATACACAAAAACCCCGAAGCATGGACTTTTTTTAAGTGTCCACGATTCGGGGTACAGTTCACTGTATCAGGCAATTAGCTCTTTTCCACCTCAGTATTTTTATTTTTCAGCTATAAAAGCATGTTTATACGTGTATACACCGCCAAATTGATGCTTCTCAATGCCCTTTATACGCTCCTTCTGTATATATGCTGAACCAGTATGATAAAGAGGAGCAACTGCCGCATCTTCCAATACTATTCGCTCTGCCTCTTGTAAGGCTTTCCATCTTTTTTGTTGATCTAGTACAATATCATATTTTGCTTTCTTTATAAGATCATCATAATCAGAATTCGAGTAATCCATCTTATTATTAGGGCTATCTGTCGTAAATAATTCTAAGTAATTTATCGGATCTTTGTAATCTGGCCCCCATACTACCATAGATATATCATATTGCCCTGTTTGTTCTAGTTGTAATTTTTGCTTAAATGGTTGCTGTTTAATCTGCACTGTTAAACCTTGTAAATGCTTTTCTAAATCTCCTTTTATATATTCAGCTATACGTTTTGCATTATCTTGCTCAAATGTCAAGAACTCCACTGTAACGTTTTCCGTGCCAAGCTCTTTTTTCGCGTCTTCCCAAAGTTCTTTTGCTTTTTCTAAATCGTAATCAGCAATATTCCCATTTTCCTTTCGAAAATCTTTCCCGGTTACTTCATTCTTATACCCTGTTGGAATCAAGCCATGCGCAGGAGATGCACCGTTGTTTATAAAGTGATTTATAAGCTCTTCTTTATTTACTGCTAAAGAAATTGATTGCCGAAGTTTTTTATTTGCTAGTGAAGTATTCCCTTCATTAAAGCGAAGCATAGCTATAGCAGGATCACTTGACACATGTAGCTCCTTATTGTTTTTATATTGGTCTACAAATGTAGAATTAATAGGTACTCGATCAAGACTACCAGATTCATATAAATTTACAGCTGTCATTGTATCTTTTATAATATGAAAGTTTATTTCATCTAGCTTCACTTTCCGCTTATCCCAATATGTATCATTTTTCTTTAATTGAAATTCTTGTTCATGCTTCCATTTTTCTAACACAAACGCTCCATTATATATAAGATTATCTGGTTCTAATCCATAACGATCTCCTTGTTCTTTCACAAATGATTCATGCTGTGGTAAATAAATAGGCAACGCTAATAATTGCAATAAATAAGGGACAGGCTGCTCTAACTGTACTTCTAGCGTATAATTATCTAATGCCTTTACTCCTAGTTGATCAGTAGCCAATGTACCTTTATTAATTTCTTGTGCGTTTTTTATATAAAATAGCATGTATGCATATTGAGATGCTGTTTCAGGACTCAATGTCCGTTTCCACGAAAAAGTAAAATCATGTGCTGTTACCGATTCCCCATTTGACCATTTTGCATCTTTACGCAAATGGAATGTATATCTTTTCCCATCCTCACTTTTCTCAAATGACTTCGCCACACCAGGTACGGGCTTGTCTTGATTATCTAGCACATACAACCCTTCAAATATATTTTGCATCACATGTGATGATGTACCATCCATCACTTTCGCTGTATCAAGAGAAGGAATTTCTTCTGATACTGTTACATTTAACACTTGTTTTTGATCCTCTTTATTAACTTTATTCGCTGTACTACTACAAGCCGATAAAATCAAAGATGTGACAAGTGTAATTACTAGTAAGCGGCTCTTTTTCTGCTTCATGAATTTTTCTCCTTAAATTCAAATAATATTATAAAACGTTATACATTATAACAGAAGGACCAGTATAAAGTCGTGATATTCTATTGAATATTTATTCGTTTCACATAAAATTCACAAAAAAAACGCTTCCCTCTTGTATTTTATTAAAAGGGGGAGCGTTCGTTATCAATTCCTCTATTTCAACTACATCTCCAATCCTCGTTTATAACGACTTGCCTCAAAAATAATTCGCTCTTCATCTAATGTTTTACATTCACCATTCCACACAATATGTTTTCCATTAATTACAACATCAGATACATCTTTTCCACTTGCTGCATACACAAGGTGTGACAACACTTCTTCTGCTGGCTGTAGATGCGGCTTATTGGATGGATCAATTGTAATAAAGTCAGCACACTTTCCTACTTCAATGGAACCTGTTTGTTTCATCCCAATGACTTCTGCCGCTCCTTTTGTTGCGAGTGAAAGAGCTGTTTCAACTGGTAATGCAGTCGCATCTTTATGAATACCCTTTTGCAATAAAGTAGCAACTCGAAGCTCCTCAAACATATCTAAATTATTGTTAGATGCAACGCTATCTGTTGCAATACCAACTTTTATTCCCGCTTCTAACATTCCCTTAACATTCGCTATACCAGACCCTAATTTTAAATTGCTATTTGGATTGTGTGCTACACGAACGCCATGTTCCGCTAAGAATGCGCGCTCATCTTCATTTAACACAACGCCATGTGCAATAACTGTCGGTCTCTTAAATAAACCACAGCTCGCTGCATATTCTACGGGACGTTTGCCATATTGCGCTTCAATATCGCGTACTTCACGCTCTGTTTCTGAAAGATGGATGTGAACCATCGTATGGTTTTCCACCGCGATTCTCGCACACTCTTCTAACATTTCAGTAGAGCATGCATATGGACTATGAGGAGCGACCATCGTTGTTAACATGCCGTTTTCACTGTAATATCGTTTTACATATTTTTCTGCATCTTGAATTGCTTTCTTTTCATCCTCTTTCGTTCCAAAGCTAAATAAAGTTCTTGAAACAGCCGCACGCATTCCACTATTACGAACCGTTTCCATAATCGTGTCCTGATCTACACCAATTGGATTAAACATATCAGAAAATGTTGTCGTCCCACTCTTCACCATTTCTAATAAACCAAGTTCTGTACTAGCAACCGCAAGCTCTGGCGTAAATTGACTTTCAAGTGGCCAAATTCTCGTTTCAAGCCAAGGCTGTAATAACATATCATCACCAATGCCACGTAAAAGACTCATCACAACATGTGTATGCGTATTCACAAGACCTGGAAATAGCCACTTTCCCTTCAAATCTATCACTTGATCCACTTGATTTCGATTAGAAAATTCTCCATTTTGTACTTCTATAATCTTATCATCTTCTACAATGATATATCCGTTTTCAAACACTTCATTCTGTTCATTTAGCGTTGCAATCGTAGCGCTTACATAAGCTGTTTTCAAAAGTATTTCCCCTCTCGACTCTATAAAGTATGTTCCCCTTTAAAAAGTTACCACCATTATAGTAACCCATTGGACATTAAGAGTCAAAAGATATTTCACTTCAAACAAATTCTATTGCATAAAGATATGCATTTTCTGTTTTAAAGCATAATATTGCCTATCATTTGTGTCTGCAAATGCTTCTTCTCTATTAGAAGGAATATCCATATAAGCTATCTCTTCAAAAAATTGTGTTGCGGTAAAATCATATCGCTTTCCATTTATAGCATTGTAAAAGTGCCAATCTTCGCCAACTTGCGTCTTTTTTATTTCCCCTCCAAACAAATCATGTATAACAAGTGCTGTTACACCACATTGCCCTTTTGCCGGATTTTCTATCGTCCACTTTGAACTTGTTTCAAGTGACCAAGATTTCATTAAAATCTTGTAGATTTGTGCGATTTCAAAACCATCCATTTCAGCATCTCCCATGTATACTCATTTTTATACATCATATTGCAAAAGTGGCAGAACACGATCTTTAAAAACTGTTGAAGGTGTCTCTCCAATCAATTTTGCACCCATTTTCATGTAGTAGCCTTTCGCATTTGGATCACTATCAATTGTAAAACTCTTAATTCCTAATTCAACTGCTTTTTCTACGACACTTTGCCATAGAATGTTACCATAACCCTTTCCCTTATAATTTGGATGTAAATATAAAAAATCGAGAACATCTTCTTCTTTTCGTTGAAATGAAAAAAAACCAATTTTCACTCCTTCATTTTCTAAAATATATACGTAGTGATTTTTAATATACTCTTCCGTAATCGTTAAATCTTCCTTACATGCTAGTATAAATTCTTCGCTGTAATCCCAAGTTGCCTTTGATGCTAGTGCTATATGACTTAGTTCATTTGCCTCGTTTAATAATGCTTTCCTCACTACCATTTCTCCCTCTCCCTTTCCTTTAAATTACAAAAAGAACCCTTACTGATACTTTATCATAGTAAGAGTTCTCTCATCATTTTAATCTACCTTCGCTCCATAACACCTCGCCACAGCAACCGCCTGCGTTTTATCCAATCTTACATTCTGTAAATCAAATGCTCTAAAGTCAATTCTATCCACTACAGCTCCTCTTAAATCTGCACCTATAAGCTTCGCTTTTCCTAATTGTGCACCTGTTAAATCAACATCACGTAAATCAGCTTTTTCTAAATTACATTCACAAAGATCCGCTTCAACTAAGCGAATACCCTTTAATTTTTGTTTACTTAAATTCGCAAATCTTAAATTTGTATATGACCAATCGCCAAATACAATCGTTATTCCATCTAAATTCGCCTCTTCAAAATCAGAACCCGTCATTTTACATTCCTCAAACTTAGAAACAAATAAATTCGCTCCAGAAAATTTACAATTTGCAAACGTACTTCCCTGGTGAATTGAAGCATTAAAAAGAGCGCCTGTGAAGTCACATTCTATGAAATTACAATTTTCCGTTACAATTTCTGATGCATCTACACCTCTAAAACGACACTTTATAAATGTACAATTTTTTAATTCCTCTTCTTTTATAGCAACATCACGAAAATCTATTTCTATATACTCGTTATTTACAAATTCACTCATGCTTTCCCTCCAAATTCCCAAAAAGAAACCTCACTACAACAAAAGTGAGGTTTCTTTTTATATAATATGTTCATCTAACCAAGAAATCAAATCTTGAAATACTTCATCCTTATTTACTTCATGGAACATTTCGTGCCTTCCATTTTCATATAGGCGAAGTGTTACATCTTTCACACCGCAATTTTTATACATATCGTATACTTCTTTTACGCCTTTCCCCATATCTCCCACTGGATCACGATCTCCGGAAAAAATATGTATAGGAAGGTCTTTCGGCGTTTTTTTATATTCTTCTGGTCTATTCACTTCAAGCATACCACTAAATAATTCACGGTAAAAACTCGTTGAACAAATAAAACCACATAACGGATCTTCTATGTATCTATCAACTTGATTTGTATCTGAAGAAAGCCAATCAAACTTTGTCCGATTCGGTTTAAAATTGGAATTAAAGTTTCCAAATGACAAAAAGTTCAACATTGGACTTTTCGTTTTTGTGCCGCGAAGCTTCATTTCAATCGTTGCCACTTTATGACCTAGTACACCTAAAAATCCAGGGTTTCCACCTGTCCCAGAAATAAGGAATCCATCATATAGGTCACCACGAAGTTGTACAGTACGTCTAGATAAGAAAGAACCCATACTGTGACCTAATAAAAAGAGCGGACAAGTATGTTCATTACGAATAAGTTCCGATACAAAGATTATGTCAGAAACAGCTTGATCCCAGCCAACATTCGGTTCGAAATGGCCATAATCCTCTTCTTGTTTTGCTGTTTTTCCATGTCCCCGGTGATCATGAGCATATACACCATAACCAGCCTTCAATAAGGCATCAATGTATTCTGTATAGACACCAGCATGTTCCGTCATACCATGCGCAATCTGTACAATTCCACGAATTTCACTTTCCGGCAGCCACTTACGCAAATAAATTTCCGATCCATCCAACACTGTAACAAAGCTTTCCTGTATGTTCATTTTGAAGGCCCCCAAATCTATATAATCTATTAACAATAGCAATCTATATATCTAAAAAATGAATCACTATTCATTCTTCTTACTATGTATTATATGCAATTGTTTGTATTATGACAAACACTGCAATTTCTAAGCAAAGACTCAAACCATTATCTTGACGAACAACAAATTAAATATTATAGTTACTTACATAAAGTAATTAATATATTTTAGGAGGTTTCACTTATGATGCCATCATTATTTTTAGCGCACGGCTCACCAATGCTTGCTATTCAAGATACAGATTATACACGTTTTCTAAAAACACTTGGAGAAACATATAAACCAAAAGCAATTGTTATTTTTACAGCACACTGGGAAACTGAAGTATTAACTATCTCATCTTCAGATAATGAATATGAAACAATTTATGATTTCGGCGGATTCCCTCCTGAATTATATGAAATAAAATATAAAGCAAAAGGTTCTTCAACCATTGCAACAATGCTAGAAACAAAATTTAAGAATAACGGGATTCCCGTTCACAAAGATACAACTCGAGGATTAGATCATGGTTCATGGACACTATTACATCGTATATATCCAAAAGCCGATATACCTGTCGTTCAAATTTCAGTAAATCCATTCCTTCCCGCAAAAGAGCAATATGAAATTGGACAAGCGATTCAAGGACTTGGTCAAGAGGATATTTTAGCAATCGGCAGCGGTGTTACTGTCCATAATTTACGTGCACTCAAATGGGATCAAGTGACTCCTGAACGATGGGCTGTTGAATTTGATGATTGGATTATAAATCATATGCAAAATAACGATAAAGATTCATTGTTTAACTGGGAAACTGCCGCTCCTCACGCCCGTTTAGCCGTTCCAAGAGCAGAACACTTTGTCCCTCTTTTCATCGCTATGGGAAGTGGTAATGCTGAAGGGAAAGTCATTCATCGTAGCTATGAGCTTGGAACATTAAGTTACCTTTGCTTCCAGTTTTAACTGATTTCGAACAAAAAGGATGAAGCACGGTTCGCTTCATCCTTTTTTACAACTTACATATTTCACCTTGTTAACTAACTTTCAAATGCTCTTTTTCTGACACCACTGTACCTTTACTATTGAAATATACCCAAATGCAAGCTAAGAATAAAAGCGATGCTGTAGAGAAGAATACATATTGAAACCCGGCATGTGCGGCAATTTGTCCACCGAGTACTGGTCCAATCATATTTCCTAAAAACTGAAAGGATTGATTATATCCAAAAATACGTCCAGTCACATGTTGTGGTGTATGTTGTTTAAGTAGAGTTTGTACGGAAGGTAACAATCCAGCTTGTGCAATCCCTAATAGAAAACGCAATATGAATAATTGCCAAGCAGCTGTCACAAATGCTTGTGGAATAAAAACAATTCCTGCAACGAACAATGCTACAACTAACGTTTTTTGAGGGCCAATATGATCCGATAATCTCCCTAGTTTAGGAGCTGCTAAAATGACTGCTAGACCTGTTGCAGATATCACTGCCCCCGCAATTATCTCAATATGATCCGTATGAGGACCCGCTAAATGTTTCACATACAACGTAATAATAGGTTGTATGGACATATTTGCAAGTTGAATCATAAAGGTTACTACAAATAGGCTTATAATAAAATGTTTCGCCGGAACCATCGTCCATACTTTTTTTGGTTGCTCTTTTTTTGCTTGAACAGAATGATTCGATTCATGTAAAAAGAAAAAAACAATTAAAAATGAAAGAAATAAAAAAGCACCCGTTACTAAAAATACATGACGCATTCCGATTAATTCAGACAAATAGCCACCAAGCATCGGGCCAAGTAAGGAACCACTTACACCACCTGTTGATATAGTAGAAATTGCCCAGCCTGAATGCTCTTTCGGTGTTTCTGCTGCTATAAATGTGATTGCAGTTGAAAGAAACCCTGACACTGCCCCCATTAAAAAACGAAGTGCAACTAATTGATATACATTTGTAACAAATCCCATAAGCGTCATAATCATTGCCATACCAAGACTCGCACGAATGAGCATCAATTTCCGACCATGTATATCACCGAGTTTCCCCCATATTGGTGATACAATCGCACCCATTAAAAAAGTTACACCGAATGCAATTCCTGACCACTGTGCAATTTCAGATGTACCCGTTACTCCTAGATCCTCAATATAAAAGGATAAAAATGGTATCACTAAACTCATACCGGCTGCAGTGGTAAAACACCCAAGCCAACAAATGATTAAATTTCTTTTCCAGCTGGCCATTTGCACACCTTCTTTCTTAGATACCCATTCTACACCCTTCTACTGAAAAAGTTTAGCAATATGATTCATAGATCAAACCTTATTCAAAAACTACAATAACATGTAAGAACAATAAACAACACTCCTATTGCTTCTGTGACATTTCTAATCAAAGCAATCTCTATATAATATGTATTACTTGCGCACCACAACTCTCCTCATAAAACTCAATCGGACCTGCCTGACCAATCACTGCATATTCATAACCAATTTGCTGCATTTCAGCCAAGCATCTATGTAATAGTTCTCTTCCTACACCCTTTACACGATTATTTTTAGCGATTCCCATCGGTCCAAACAGCCCCTTCTTTCCCCTTACAACATCATAACAAGCAAAACCAATAATCTTCTTCTCTTGCACTGCGATATATATTGGCATTTCTTGATACATTTGAAAACCATTATGAATTGCATCGATCCATCTTTCTCCAAATTCAAACATAACAAATTGAAGAAGTTCTTCTAAATCAGATTGAACAGCTCGTCTAACATTGCAAACGGCATGTTTCATACTTGTTGGTATTTCACAACTATTCAAATTTACAGTCATATCTCTTGGTACTGAAACAATCTGTAAAATACTTTGTTTCATATCTTCGTCTATTAGACTTGCTATTGTCTCATCTTGCTGAAGGATCACGCTTAAAATATGTCCTTCATTCACATATAATTGATTAAATCGCGCCATCTTATGTTTAGCTAACTGTAATATCTCCATTGTTTTATAAGAAACTTTGTATCCTTGTACTTCTATATATCTTTTATCTTGAAAGCCCCTTTGTTGTAATTGTACAAATTTCGTTACAAAATCTAGCCCTATATTATGAAATAAATACATATATAATTCACTACAAACCCCTGTTCCTTCTTTATAGGCTCCTATAAATAAATCTAACGGGCGAATGATATACTCATTATATTTAGATTCTTTGCTTGCAATTTGAAAGATTCTATTTACACGCTTTGTGAATCGAAACTCTTCCATGTATATTCTCCCTTCTACGGCAATTTTTTAAATATACACTTCGCTCCTGTATCATCAGATTCTATACTCCAGTCGATACCCATCTCTTTCGCCATAACAGCAATAATAGATAATCCAATTCCCGCACCTTTATTTTGCGAATGAGTATTTTGAAAACCTGGCCCATGGTCAACAACTGTAATTGTTTTTTCCCCATGGTTTACATATACCCCTATAAATTTCCCATCATCTGCATGCCTAACTACATTTTGAATTACATTATCTATAATTCTTTGAAACCAATTTTCATCGATATTCCAAAACAATTGCTTTTCTGGAATCACAATATCAACCTCAAAACCTTTCTCATCTAATATGTCATACCATGATGCAACAACCTTTCTCATTAAACGTGTCATATCCCTTCGTTCCGGATGATATGGATATTTCTTTGCCGTTATTAATGAATACGATAGTAAGTTCTCTATTAACTCCGCTAAGTAATTAATTTTTTCATCCATTCGTACGATTGTTTTCTGTCCTTTGACTGAGATAACTTCTTCTTTTAAAGAATCTATTTGTGCACGCATTGTCGTTAATGGCGTTCGCAAATCATGAGAAAGATCGGCAATTAGTTTTCTACGAAATTGCTCCTCTTCCTCCTCCTTCAATCGACTTTGCTGTAAAGCCTCTACCATACGATTAAAAGACTCTTCTAATAAGCCGATCTCGTCTTGCTTTGATATAGAAATTTTTGACGGAAGTGTCTGGTCTTGCGGAAGTTCCATTGCTTTTTGTAGCTTTAATAATCTTTTTCTAATCTTAAGAAAAAAGATGATAGAGATAATGATAAATGTTGTAAAACATCCAATAATAACCATTTCAAAAACAATTTCATATCTTTCACGTATTTGAGCAATTGGTGCCTTCACATATTTCCTCGGAATTTGAAATACCATAAATGCCCCTTGCTTCTCTTTTCCAATGTAAGATACAACTGTAAATGGATCCCCTTCAAAACTTCTTTTCATAAATGCAACTGCATCACTTGCACTCCACTCCTGTGGAATATTTTGTTTTTTAGGAATTTGAAGGTTCGTTTTCCCTTTATTATCTACCCAAAACATTGATCCTTCTGGATATTTCCCTTGAAATTCTTGAAAAGTTCGCTCAATTCCTTCAGGATTTTTTTCGTGTAAATCTGTCGCTTTATTTCTCCATTCCTCTTCTATTTGCACACTAGAATACGCAACTTTAAAATCCTCTATCCACTCGATATATTTAATGAAGAGAAACGAACTGAGTGGGACAATGAGAGGTAACAATATAATCGCTATAAATATGATAAATAAGTACTTTCGTAATAGTGATGTACTTTTTATCATACTTTACACCGATAACCTATTCCACGTATTGTTTCTATTATTTGAGGACTACTTGGATTTCTCTCTATTTTTTCGCGTAAATGACGGATATGAACCATCAATGATTTATCTCCTTCTATGTATGATTCATTCCATACTGCCTCAAAAATTTGTTCTTTCGTTAATGTACGATTCATATTCTTCATCAAATAAAAAAAGATTTGATGCTGCTTTCCTGATAAAACAATTTCTTCACCCGTGTCTATATCAACAATCCGGTATTCTTTCATAAATACTTTTAAATGTTTCACATGTTGCACTTCTGCTCCATCTTTGTTATACCGCCTTAATAAAACTTCAATACGTGCCATTAACTCTTTTGGATGGAATGGCTTTGTTATATAATCATCAGCAAATGTTAATCCATATATTTTATCTTCTAATGTTGTTCTTGCAGTTAGCATAATAATAGGGGTATCTGGATACTCACTTTTAAAACGTTGCCCTAGTGTAAAACCATCAAGGCCTGGCAACATAACGTCTAAAACAATTACATCTGCTATTTCACATATTTCATTCGTACCATTCTCTGAAGTAAACCATGCAACTTCATACGCTTGTTTCTGCAGTTCTCTTTTGACCCATTCCCCAATCTCGTGATCATCCTCAACATATAAAATGTGTGTCATTTCTTCACCTTCATATACAAATTTAACCTTTCTCTTCCATCATAAGGAATACAACACGATTTGAAAACCAGCACACTCCAAAATTAGGGAATACTGTATAAATTTAAACAAATCTTAAACTCTTCTAACATTATCATTAACCTTTATTTCCTATACTTGATTTGAGGTGATAGGAACATGAATTATATTTTGAAAACGACAGGGTTAACAAAAAGATATCGAAATGATTATGTAGTACATAACGTAGATTTAAAAATTCCAAAAGGAGAGATTTATGGATTTCTCGGGCCTAACGGAGCTGGTAAAACAACTAGCATTCGCATGTTATTAGGCCTTATTAAACCAACGCAAGGAAAGGTCGTGATATTTCAACAAGATTTGGCTAAAGAACGCTTATCCATATTATCTAAAATTGGAGCTCTCGTTGAAAATCCATCTTATTATGCCCACCTAAATGCCATTGAGAATTTAGAGGTTTACCGGATTTTAAGAAATGCTCCGAAAGAAAAAATTGAGGAAGTGTTACAAATTGTCGGTTTACAACATGCTGCCAAACAAAAGGTAAAAGAATACTCATTAGGAATGAAACAACGGTTAGGAATTGCAATTGCCTTACTTGGTGATCCACAGCTATTAATTTTAGATGAACCGACAAACGGACTCGATCCAGAGGGGATTCATGAGATTCGTACGTTAATTAAGCAATTAGCAAAAGAAAGAGGAATTACCATCCTTATATCTAGTCACTTATTAAGTGAAATTGATCAAATGGCAACTTATGTTGGTATCATTGCAAAAGGAAAGCTTATTTTTCAAGACAAAATAGAAACATTGCGCCGCCATGCTCAGCACTCTATTTCACTTATGACAGACAAATCAGATGCAGCTTGGAAAATCATTCTCGCTAAGGGGATTCCTTCTATGCAAGAAGAGCAGCGAATTATTCTATCAAATGTATCAAATGAAACTGTTGGCGAAATTGTAAAAACACTTGTAACACATAAGATTTCTGTATTCCGAATTGAAGAAAATAAAAAGTCACTCGAAGAGATATTCTTACAGCTTATAAAGGAGGAAGAGACACATGTACAAACGCCTCTTTCAATCTGAGCTTTTAAAAATAAAAAGGAAGTGGATTTGGTTTTTAATCTTTTTAGGACCAATAGGTGTTATTTCTCTTCAAGCATGTAACTTCTTTCTTCGATATGATTGGTTGACAAAGAAATATGCGAAAGACTTATGGAGCGGCCTCATTTCTGAAGCTCAACCGCTTGCTCTCACAACTCTTATATTAGGAATTACGATTGTTACTTCTTTAATTGCACACATAGAGCATCATTCTAGTTCATGGAAGCATCTCTTATCCTTACCTGTTAATAGGCGACATATTTTTCTAGTAAAATTCATACTGGTATTTTTCCTGCTTGCTGTATCTTGTTCTTTATTATTAATTGGCATAGTTGGATTGGGTTTAGCATTACAATTCGATGCTTCAATTCCATGGCTTTCTATATTTAAAATGAGTTTCTATCCTTATTGGTCGGCACTGCCAATTGTAGCGCTACAACTATGGATTGCTATCATATTTCAAAACCAAAGTATCGCATTTACAATTGGACTTTTAGGAACTATTTTCACAATGTTTTCAGTAGCTCTTCCCAATTGGTTCATATGGAGATGGCCAAGCCTACGTATTGACTGGGGGTCTCCCCTTCTATGTGTAGCAATAGGCCTAATCGTTGGTATATGTATGCTATGTATTGAAACAGCAGATTTTACTAGAAGGGATGTGCATAAATAATGCTTTGGCTTAAAACCATACAAGCTGAATTTTATAAAATTAAAAAAACCAAAATATGGACATTACTATTTTTAAGCCCGATTTTAGCAGGAGTAATAGCTTATGCAAATGCCTCAAACTATCCCGATTATAAACATTGGGAGTTAATTTATAATATCATGATAATGGTACATGGTATGTTGCTTCTTCCATTATTAACAGGCATTTTCACTGCATTTATTTGCCGATATGAACATTCAAATGGTGGTTGGAAACAACTTTTAGTACAACCTATATCACGATATCACGTCTATATTATAAAATTTCTCTTTATTCTCTTATTTATAGGTGCGATGCAAGTCTTCTTCATTATAAGTTATATTAGCGTTGGACAACTTTTGCATGTCCCTGGACCATTCCCTCTAGCTACTATAGTAAAAAGTGTAGTAGGCGGCTGGATTGCTACCCTCCCTTTAATCGCCTTACAATTATGGGTTTCAAGTATTTGGTCCAGCTTTGCAGCACCGATTGCTTTAAATGTTATAGCTTCCATACCCGCTATGATAATTGCGAATTCTGCAAGGTTCGGTCCCATCTATCCATGGTCCCAACCTTTTCTCGCTATGCTTCCTAAAGAAGGCTCTGGGCTGTTTTATATCTCTGTTCAAACACTAGTATTTGTCGTAATCGGGAGCTTTGTGATTGTATTTATAGGTGGCTTTGTTCATTTTATGAAAAAAGCATATTAATTTTTTACATACAAATAGCCCAAAACTGTTTCAAAACAGGATTGGGCTATTCAGCCTAACTAAACATACAAATCATATCCATATATAATAGAAACAATAATCCCAACTACCACTATCCCAGGCAATAAATTTGCCACTTTAATTTTAATAAAACCAAGTAAATTGAGTCCAATTGCAAAAATCATAATACCACCAGTCGCAGTCATTTCTACGATAAACTGATTCATTAGCTTCTCTGGTACAAAACTATTAATTTGCGTCGCGAAAATCGCAATACCTCCCTCATATAAAATGACTGGTATTGCTGAAAATAGTACGCCTATTCCAAGCGTTGTCGTTAAAATAAGCGAAATAAATCCATCAATAATTGCTTTCGTAAATAGCACATCATGATTTCCACGAATACCGCTATCCAAAGCTCCAAGTATCCCCATTGCTCCGATAGCAAAGATTAATGTAGCTGTCACAAATCCAAGAGATATACTCCCTTCTCCTTTTGAGCCAACCTTTTTTTCTAGCCAATCCCCTAAACTCTTTAACTTTCCTTCTAACTCCAACCATTCTCCAATCACTGAACCAATAACAAGACTTATAATTACAACAAGAAAGTTTTCGCTTTTTAATCCCATTTGAAGACCAAGTACAGTAACAGCTAAACCAATTGTATGCATAACTGTCCCTTTCATACTTTCTGGAATATTACTTAATAGTTTACCTAATATAGTACCAATTAGTATACAAATTCCGTTCACTACTGCTCCTAATATAACCATTATGCCTTCTCCATCCTCTTCAACCATTATTTTTCAAATTTTTATATCTAACATACAACAAAATACACGGAATTTTAACAGAATTTTCAAAACTCTACAAGTAAAATCGACTTATGTATTGTATTTTTTCCTCGTTTCATGTTACCGTAATATTACACTATGAGATGAGCTCTTAATACATAGCTATCATCTGACATAAGCATCTTTCATCTTACATACCATGTCTAGCATACATAAAGTGAAACTTTAATCAGCTCTCACCAATCAGACTTTTACGGGCAGTTCATCTCCCACCTTAACCTCTTTGCTTCCGCTGAATTTTAAGACGGGAGTGTTACTGTCCATAAATAGCGGGATAAACTATTAAGCACTTACTCATTTTTGTACATATTATATGAAACTCTCATCATTGAACTTTCTAAAAGAAAGTCATGATATAAAAAGAAAAAGGAAAGATAACTATGACACCTTTATTTAAACGATTTATTTTAATAGTAATTCTCATTACACCGATTGTTTTATTGATAAATAACTCCTTTACATCAAAAGCAAAAGATACAGCTGGGGTAGAAAATAAAACGAAAAAAGCAACGGACACAAAGAAGAAAGAGAATCCTGAAATTACAATTACTTTCTCTGGTGATACGATGTTCGATTGGAATTTACGACCAGCTATTCAAAAAAACGGTGCTGATTATCCGTTCCAGCATGTAAAAGATGAAATAACCAAAGCTGATATTTCCTTTATAAACTTGGAATCTGCATTTACAACACGGGAGAAAAAGGCCGCTGGTCAGTCATTCTGGATCAAAAGCGATCCTTCCACATTACAAGCTATTAAAAACACAGGCTATGACATTGTGAATATTGGCAATAACCATACGCTCGACTATGGACAAGATGGTTTAATGGATACGATATCTCATGTAGAAAAACTAAAACTCCCTTATATTGGAGCTGGAAAAAATGCAGATGATGCATACACAGCTAGAGAAATCACAGTAAAAGGGAAAAAAATTAAATTCCTTTCCTTTGTTCGTTTTATGCCTGACTTTACCTGGGTAGCTGGTAAAGACAAGCCAGGTGTTGCAAATGGATATGATATCAATCTAGTAACAAAAACGATTAAAGAACAAAAGAAAGACGCCGATTATCTGATTGTGTATATGCATTGGGGTGTTGAAAAATCTAATAGACCTGTAGACTACCAAAAACAATATGTACCGAAAATAGTCGAAGCTGGTGCTGATGCGATTGTTGGAAGTCACCCACATTGGTTACAAGGATTTGAATACTACAACAAAGTCCCTGTCGCTTATTCATTAGGAAACTTCTTATTCCCTAACTATGTAAAAGGAAAAAGTGCTGAAACAGGTGTATTGACCCTTACATTTAAAGGAAAAGATGTACAAATGTCAATTAACCCTTATATCATTCGTAATGATCAAATTTCACCAGCCACCCCTGAGGAAAAGAAAAAAACACTACAATATTTACAAACCATTTCAACTGATGTAGAAATTGATGAAACTGGAACAATCAAAAATAAACGTAGTTAGAAAAAAGGAAGCTTTTCACTAAAAAGCTTCCTTTCTTTTTGTATATTAAATTAACAAATCAAACAAAACAGGATTTTTATTTAACTCCATAAATTGAATATTATTTTCTCGAAAACGGGTAATTAACGGTTCATAATCTTCTTTATGTTTTAGCTCCACTCCAACGAGTGCAGGTCCATTTTCTTTATTATGTTTTTTAATATACTCAAAACGAGTGATGTCATCCTCTGGTCCTAATCCTTTATCAAGAAATTCTCGCAATGCTCCTGAACGTTGCGGAAATTCAATAATAAAATAATGTTTTAACCCTTCGTAAATGAGAGAGCGTTCTTTCATTTCCTGCATTCTATCAATATCGTTATTTCCACCACTTAACGTACAAACAACGGTTTTCCCTTTAATTTCGTCCTTATAAAAATCGAGTGCTGCAATTGAAAGAGCACCAGCTGGCTCCGCAACGATTGCATTTTTCTTGTACAATTCTAAAATCGTTGTACAAATTTTCCCTTCAGGAATCAATACAATATCATCCAATACGTCTTTACACGTTTCAAAGGTTAATTTCCCTACCTTTTTGACAGCTGCTCCATCAACGAAACTATCGATTTTTTCTAGGGCCACGTTTTCATTTTGTAAAAAAGCTTCTTTCATCGATGCTGCTCCCTTTGGTTCCACACCGATTACTTTTGTCGTAGGACTCACACCTTTTACATATGTACCAATACCTGATGCTAAACCACCGCCACCAATTGCTGTGAAGACATAATCCACATGTTTCTCCATATCGTGTAAGATTTCAACAGCGACTGTCCCTTGACCCGCAATTACATATGGATCATCAAATGGATGAACAAACATCATGCTATTTTCCTCACAATAGCGCCGCGCTTCTTGGAAAGAGCTATCAAATGTGTCCCCAACTAACACAATTTCCGCATAAGTACCACCAAAAAATTGTACTTGAGATACTTTTTGCTTAGGTGTTGTTGTTGGCATAAAAACTTTAGACTGAATCTTCAATAAATTACACGTATAAGCAACCCCTTGCGCATGATTACCAGCACTAGCACATACAACCCCATTTTGTAATTGTTCTTTCGATAAGCTTTGAATTAAATTGTAAGCACCTCGAATTTTAAACGAACGAATTACTTGTAAGTCTTCTCGTTTCACATATACATCACATTCATATTTCTCAGATAAAACTGAATCCCGCTGGAGCGGTGTTTTATTGACGATATCCTTCATATGATTATGAGCCACAAGGATATCTTCGATTTTCACTCTCTCCCTTACATTTTGCACCATCTCGTATCATTCCTTATCTCTTTTATATGGATTTAATCAAAATTTTGCATTTTTAGCACTGCACCTGTATTCGCTGATGTTACCATTTGTGCATAGCGCCCAAGCCATCCTGTTTTCACTTTTAACTCTGGTTTTTTCCATTCTTTTCTCCGTTTTTCTAATTCTTCATCACTTACTCTCACTTCAAGTAAACGTTCCTCTACATCAATACATACAATATCGCCTTGCTCGAGAAGTGCAATCTCTCCGCCAGCAGCAGCTTCTGGTGAAATATGTCCTACTGAAATGCCGCGTGATGCCCCTGAAAACCGACCATCTGTTAATAGTGCAACATCTGCGCCTAATCCCATACCAGCAATTGCTGAAGTTGGAGCTAACATTTCTGGCATACCAGGTCCACCTCTTGGGCCTTCATAACGAATAACAACAACATCTCCTTTTTTCACTTTACCTAGCATAATCCCTGCAAGCGCCTCGTCTTGAGAACCAAAAATAACACATGGTCCTTCAAAACGTTTCACTTCTGTTGCACCACTTTTAATAACAGCACCATCTTTTGCAAGGTTTCCTTTTAATATACGCAGACCACCTTCTTCACTATGAGGATTTTCAAGAGAGTGAATTACTTCTTTATCTTGAATTTCTGCATGAGCGATGTTTTCTCGCAATGTCTGGCCAGTAGCTGTAATACGGTCCAGATGGAGTACACCTTCTTTTCTACTTAACTCTTTTAAAATAGCGCTGATACCACCTGCACGATCAATATCTTCCATATGCCAATTAGAAGCTGGGCTCACTTTACATAAATGTGGAACGCGTCTTGAAACTGCATCAATTCGGCTCATATCATAATCAAGTCCCGCTTCCTGTGCGATTGCTAACGTATGTAATACCGTATTTGTTGATCCTCCCATCGCCATATCTAATGCAAATGCATCGTCAATCGCTTCTTCTGTTACGATATCTCGTGGTTTAATATCACATTCAATTAATACTTTTAATTTTTCAGCTGCTTGTTGAATTAGTTCTTCACGCCTTGGGTCTGTTGCTAAAATGCTACCATTCCCAGGAAGCGCAAGCCCTAATACTTCACATAAACAGTTCATTGAATTTGCAGTGAACATACCTGAACAAGAACCACAAGATGGACAACCGTGATCTTCAATATCCTTTAACTCTTCTTCTGAAATTCTCCCAGATTGATAGGCACCTACCCCTTCAAAAACGGAACTTAAGTCGACTACTTCTCCTTTTGATGTTTTCCCTGCAGCCATTGGACCACCAGAAACAAATACAGTCGGAATGTTAACACGTAATGCGGCCATCATCATACCTGGTGTGATTTTGTCACAGTTCGGAATACAAATCATCCCATCAAACCAGTGTGCATTTACTACCGTTTCCACTGAATCGGCGATAATTTCACGGCTTGGGAGCGAATAGCGCATACCGATATGCCCCATCGCAATCCCATCATCTACCCCAATTGTATTAAACTCAAACGGAACCATACCAGCTGCACGTACCGCTTCTTTTACAAGACGACCAAATTCATTTAAATGTTTATGACCTGGAATAATTTCAATGAAAGAATTACAAATTGCTACAAACGGCTTATCAAAGTCTTCATCTTTTAAACCAGTTGCTTTTAATAAACTACGATGTGGTGCTTTGTCAAATCCCTTTTTAATCATGTCACTTCTCATCTTTTCAAGTCCCTTCTGTTCATTTTCACTTATCTATCTCCTACTATTTTTTCACTAACTCTTTCCCCTTTGGCTGCTGGATCCAAGTCATCATCTCTCGTAATTCTGCTCCTACTTTTTCAAGTTGATGATTTTGCTCTGACTTTTTCATCGCATTGTAAGTTGGACGTCCTGCTTGATTTTCTAAAATCCATTTCTTTGCAAATTCGCCTTGCTGAATCTCCGCAAGAACTCGTTTCATTTCTTTTTTCGTTTCATCTGTAACAATTCTAGATCCTGTTACATAGTCACCAAACTCTGCTGTATCTGAAATAGAATGGCGCATATTCGTTAGACCACCTTCGTACATTAAATCAACAATTAACTTTAGCTCATGTAAGCATTCGAAATATGCAATCTCCGGACGATATCCACCTTCTGTTAACGTTTCAAAGCCTGCTTTCACAAGTGCAGTTACCCCGCCGCATAATACAGCCTGTTCTCCAAATAAATCCGTCTCTGTTTCTTCTTGGAATGATGTTTCAATTACACCAGCACGTGTACAACCAACTCCTTTGGCATATGCAAGAGCTACATCAAAAGCGTTTCCAGTCGCATTTTGATAAACGGCAACTAAAGCTGGAACACCATTTCCTTCTTGAAATACGCGGCGAACAAGATGTCCTGGACTTTTTGGCGCAACCATCGCTACATCTACGTAACTTGGTGGCTGAATTTGTCCAAAGTGAATATTAAATCCATGTGAGAAAAGTAACATCTGTCCTTCGCGAAGATTCTTTTCTACTTCATTTCGATATACATGCGCCTGCTGTTCATCTGGCAATAATACTTGTACAACGTCTGCGGTTCTTACCGCTTCTGAAACTGACATTACTTCAAAACCATCCGCTTTCGCTACGTTAAAAGATTTTCCTGGACGAACACCCACTACAACATGAACACCGGAATCACGTAAATTTTGAGCTTGCGCATGACCTTGTGACCCATAACCAACTACTGCCACCGTTTTCCCTGCTAATACCTCTAAATTTGCATCTTTTTCATAATATGTTTTCATCTTTACATACACTCCTTATAATTTATTTACTTGCAGAACATCAATTAATTTCTTTAACTGATTAACGAGTAATACTGCTTCCTTTTCTGTACAAGCTACTGTAAGTTTCATTTTAGAAACTTCTCTTGTTTCTCCTTCATTTAAGTTTAAAGAAGAAATGTTATAGCAACGCCGAGCAAAAATCCCACTTACTCTTAATAAAACACCGGGATCGTTATTGACAACGAGTGAAAAAGTATGACTCATTCTTCCCACCTCTTCATGATCATTTCATGATTCCCTTTATTAGGAGGAACCATTGGAAATACGTTTTCGCCCTCTTCTACACAAAAATCAACAACAACTGGCCCTTGATGACAAAATGCTTCTAACATGACTTGTTTCGCTTCAATCGGATTTGTAGCGCGCAAACCTTTTACTCCATATGCTTCTGCTACTTTTACAAAATCAGGCGATCCAATCTGTGATTCTGATAAACGATTTTCATAGAACATCTCTTGCCATTGTCTGACCATACCTAAAAACTTGTTATTAATAATAAAAACTTTCACTGGAATATTGTTTTCTGCAATTGTTTGCAATTCTTGAATGTTCATTTGAAATGAAGCATCTCCCGCAATACAGACAACTGGCTTATCCTCAAATGCAAGCTGAGCACCGATTGCTGCTGGGAATCCAAATCCCATCGTTCCTAGTCCACCAGATGTTAGAAATGTTCGCGGCTTTTGCGCCTTATAAAAATGTGCTGCCCACATTTGATGCTGCCCAACTTCTGTGGTCACAATTGCTTCACCATTTGTTAATTCACTTACTAAATGAATCACATGCTGCGGCTTTAATTTTGATTCACTCTGTTCATATGACAGCGGGTATTCTTCTTGCCATGTTCTTACTCTCTCTACCCATGCATCAGTTTGGCACTCTATTCGCATATCTACCAACATGTGCAACGCTCGCTTCACATCTCCAACGACTGGATATTCTACTTTCACATTTTTATGAAGTTCAGCCGGATCAATATCAATATGTACCTTTTTCGAATGCGGTGAAAATAGCTCTAACTTTCCTGTGACTCGATCATCGAAACGGACTCCAAACGCTAGAAGCAAATCACATTCCGTTACTGCCATATTTGCAGCATACGTCCCATGCATACCGAGCATCCCTAAAAACAGCGGATCTCCTGGTGGATAAGCACCCAGTCCCATTAAAGTTGAAACGACTGGAATTTGATTCCGCCCCGCAAATGTTAGAAGCTCTTCAGATGCATCTGCATGAATGACACCGCCGCCGATATACAGTAGCGGGCGATCTGCTTTTGAAATTGCCTCCGCCACGCTCTCCAGCTGCATTTTGTCTGGTTCGATCCGTGGCTTATAACCAGGAATTTGAACTTCTCCTTCAAAAACATTCGTTACAATAGAATTTTGAACATCCTTTGGAATATCAATTAACACCGGACCCGGTCGTCCACTTTTGGCAATATAATATGCTTCCTGCAATATACGTGATAGCTGATTCACATCTCGTACTTGATAATTATGCTTTGTAACCGGCATTGTGATTCCCACAACGTCCGCTTCTTGAAAACCATCTTTTCCAATGAGAGGTGTTGCTACTTGCCCTGTAATTACTACTAAAGGAATCGAATCCATATACGCATCTGCTAAACCAGTAACTAAGTTTGTAGCCCCAGGGCCGGAGGTAGCAAATACTACCCCGACCTCTCCAGAAGCTCTCGCATACCCTTCTGCTCCATGAATAGCTGCTTGTTCATGACGCGTTAAAACATGTTTCAAACCACTGCGATACAGCGCATCGTAAACTGGTAAAATAGCTCCGCCCGGATAGCCAAACACTGTTGTTACACCTAATTTCTTTAAACATTGAATAACATGTCCGGCACCTGTTACTTTTTTTACTTCTCCATGATCCACTTCATCACACACTGCATGTTGTTCCACCATTTCAATAACTCCTTCCCCTATTTGTTAAGCTAAACTCTCTGCTAGTCCCGGAACGCGCACTCCTCGCTCTCTCGTTAACTTTTTAAATTCTTCCGTTAACTGTTTTGTTACTTCCCCTGGCTTTCCATTTCCGATTTCTCTTGAATCCACTCTTACAACTGGAATTAATTCCGCTGCAGTTCCTGTTAAAAATACTTCATCTGCTACATATACATCGTGACGAGTAAATGGTCTTTCTTCACAAGGAATATTTAACCTTTCACAAAGTTCAATGACACTATTCCTTGTAATCCCTTCAAGAGCCCCTAAATATGCAGGTGGCGTTACTACTTTTCCATCTTTCACAATGAACACGTTATCTCCCGATCCTTCACAAACATATCCTTGTTGATTTAACATAAGCGCTTCTAGCACACCTGCTTGTACTGCTTCAATCTTTACGAGTACGTTATTTAAATAGTTCATCGATTTAATACGTGGATCAAGTGCATCTGGCATATTTCGACGAGACGCAACAGATACAACACTAAGACCGTTATCATAGAACTCTTGCGGGAACAACTTTAACTGTTCAGCAATGATAATGACACTTGGTTTCGTGCAGCTTCTTGGATCCAGCCCTAAATCCCCTTTTCCTCTTGAAACAATTAATCTAATATATGCATCTGCATATTCATTTTTTTGTAGTGTCTGTAAAACCGCTTGTTCCATCTCTTCGATTGTCATCGGGATCGTTAGTAAAATCGATTTCGCAGATTCATATAAACGCTTTAAATGCTCTTTTAAACAAAATACATTTCCGCCATAGCTACGAATCCCTTCAAATACGCCGTCTCCATATAAAAAACCGTGGTCGTAAACAGATACAACAGCCTTTTCTTTTTCTACTAATTCCCCATTCATATAGATATACTGGTTTCCCATCTTACATCGCTCCTCTTTTTTATCTCTTTATGTGCAATCCATCTTTTTATCGATTGCTGAGAAGAATACATTTCATCAGAACATTCTGTGTATTAATTATAAAAATATCCTCGCCTCAACAATCGATTTTCTACAAACGTGTAGCAATCCATTGCTGAGACGAGGGAATCGTGGTACCACTCAGCTTCCTTATACTTCTCGCGAAATATATGCTCTGTAAGTCCTATTAGACTTTTGTTCTTTTACCGGGAACAACTCCGCTGCTCTCTACTCAGTTTTTTCAAGGGCAGTGCTCTGAGGTGATCTTCAACCGATACAATTGTTACCACCCTCACAGCCACGGGGCAGCTCTCTGAAACAATTTGTATCATTTACTCTCCTATTCTTTGCATTCTTCTATTCTCTTTTCTAAAGTAAAAACTCTCGCCTCAGCAATCAATCACTACGTCATAGTAGCTTTGATTGCTGAGGCGAGAGTTTCGCGGTACCACTCAGCTTCCTTATATTTCTCACAAAATATAAGCTCTGTAAGTCCTATCAGACTATCACCCTTTTACCGGGGATGAAACCGCCGCTCTCTACTCGGTTTCCCTTTCGCAAGCGATGCTCCAAGGTGATCTTCAATGATTCGATCGTTACCACCCTCACAGCCATGGGGTAGCTCTCTGAAACTTTCATAATCATCTACTTTCCTCTTCTTTGCATATACAATATATAAAAATTAGAAAATTCTAAATTAACTTTTAAGTTGTTACACGTATTATAGGACTTCATTCTTTTCATTGTCAACATATTTTTTGAAAAATTTTATTTTAAATTATAATCCGAACTTTTTATCAAAATAAAAAAGGAATGAATCTCAATCCAACACTCATATATTACTTAAGGCTTGTCTATTAGAAAAGACAGCTTCATACATATGTAAAATTATTAAGGAGATGATGTGAATATGTTAAAAGGCAAAGTTGCATTGGTTACTGGAGCAAGCCGTGGAATTGGACGCGCTATTGCGAAACGCTTAGCAAACGACGGTGCATTAGTTGCTGTTCATTATGGAAATCGTAAAAGCGATGCAGAAGAAACAGTGCAGGAAATTCAATCAAATGGCGGTTCAGCTTTTTCTATAAATGGTAACCTCAAATCGTTACATGGTGTAGAATCTCTTTACCAATCTTTAGATGACAAATTGCAAAAACATACAGGTGAAAATAAATTTGATATTTTAGTAAATAACGCAGGAATCGGTCCGGGAGCCTTTATTGAAGAAACAACTGAAGACTTTTTCGATCAAATGATTTCCGTGAATACAAAAGCCCCATTTTTTATTATTCAACAGGCATTGTCACGTTTACGTGACAATAGCCGTATTATCAATATTTCATCAGCTGCAACACGAATTTCTTTACCCGATTTCATTGCCTACAGCATGACAAAAGGCGCGATCAACACAATGACTTTTACACTAGCAAAGCAACTTGGAGCAAGAGGGATTACAGTTAATGCGATACTACCAGGCTTTATTAAAACAGATATGAATGCTGAACTCTTAAGTGATCCAATGATGAAACGATATGCAACTGAAATCTCTGCTTTCCGCCGTTTAGGAGAAGTAGAAGATATTGCAGATACCGCTGCATTTCTTGCTTCCTCTGACAGCCGATGGGTTACTGGACAATTAATTGATGTGAGCGGTGGTTCTTGTTTATAAAAAAACATATAGTTTCAAATCTTTTTTATTGCGCAATAAAACAATTTATATAATACTAGATAAAACATATCTATTTAGGAGGATTACAGCAATGACAGAAAAAACATACGAACTCGCAACCTTTGCAGGCGGCTGCTTTTGGTGCATGGTAAAACCATTTGATGAACTTCCAGGTATTCAAAAAGTTGTTTCAGGCTATGCTGGTGGCCACACCCCAAACCCAACATACGAACAAGTAAAGTCTGGAACATCTGGGCATTTAGAAGTTGTTCAAATTACTTTCAATCCTTCTATTTTCTCTTATCAAAAATTACTAGATTTATACTGGCCACAAATTGATCCAACTGATGATGGCGGGCAATTTTTTGACCGTGGACCATCCTATCGCACAGCGATTTTTTATCATAATGAATCGCAAAAAGAGCTAGCCGAAAAATCAAAGCTAGCAATAGCAGAAAGCGGTATGTTTAAGGATCCAATCGTGACGGAAATTCGTTCAGCTGCTCCTTTTTACGAAGCGGAAGAATATCATCAACATTTTTATAAAAAAAATCCTGAGAAATATGCTCAGGAGCGTAAAGAGTCTGGTCGTGAAGATTTTATTAAGGAAAATTGGCAACAGAAATAATAAACAGACATCTTTAAGGCTGATGAAAAATTGTTTCATCGGCCTTTTTATATTTCAGTATAATAATTAACTCCTTACTTATTCACTTCATTTTTCAACTGCAACGCAATCAAACTAGCAAAATCATGTACTAGTGTCGCAGCTAATAAAGAAGTAATTTGAGCTGGATCATATGGCGGTAACATTTCCACTAAATCGAAACCAATATAATTAAAACCACTTAATGAACGCACCATATTTAATGTCTCACGACTGTTAAATCCCCCAACTTCTAATGTCCCTGTACCAGGCGCACAAGATGGATCTACAAAATCAATATCAAACGTTAAGAAACACGGTGTATCGCCAATCGTTGTTCGCATTTGCTCAAGGATACTTTCAAAACCACGATTACATAATTCTGCTGTTGTAATAACGTTATATCCTAAGTCATTGCTAGCTTCTATATCACCAGGATGATTCAATGTTCCACGAATTCCAATTTGAAATACTTTGTCTGGCTGTAGTAGCCCTTCTTCATGTGCACGTATAAACGGCGAACCGTGCCAATATTTTTCCTCATAATATGTATCCCATGTATCTGTGTGCGAATCGAAATGAATCATTGCCACAGGTCCATGAACTTTCGCTGCCGCACGAAGGCTTGCTAATGTAACAGAATGATCCCCTCCAAGACCTATCGGGATAATTCCTTGCTGCATTAACCCAAAAACGGCTTCCTCTATTAAATCATAGCTGCGATGAATATTATGTGGAATCACAGAAACATCACCAATATCAATCGCATTTGTGTCATCAAATGGGTATACATGGTGAATTGGATGATATGGAAATAAGGTCATCGATGCCTGACGAATTGCTTGTGGAGCAAAACGAGCACCAACGCGAAAAGAAGCAGCAGTATCAAATGGCATTCCTAAAATAGCAACTTTTGCTTGCTCATTACTTGATGGCAATCTCATAAATGTACCTGTCGTACAAAACTCTGGTTTTACATCTGGTGTTAGTGGATATTTCATTTCTCATTTCCCCTTTTCAAACATAATTTTTTGCACCCGAAAGAAACTTTTTTTATATGAATGTTTTTTATTAAAATGCAAAAATCATGCCATATAGAAAATGATTCGTTACCCTCTATTCACTCTTTTTCTGTCTATGCATAATTGCATAGCTTATTCTAATCAACATACAAAGTATGAAAAATAGTTTTTATTAAAAGGCAAGAAATTTCATAAATCACTTATTAAAAGAGTGCGTTTATAAAATGGCACACATGATATAATAGGCGTTTTTATTTTACATATATAATTGTAATTGGTGCGGTCTATTCAAGGGATGATAATGATTCAAGAAATAAAGTAAGTTACTTTAATTGCAAACCTACTTAATTTATGACAAAAAAGCAAATTAAATTTCAATAAATCAAAAAACATTACATTTATATTACAAGACACATTGATTATTTCAATATTACAGAATATAATTCTTTTGTGAAAATAAAAACTAAAATTATTCATTATTTGGGGGATATGGAAAATGAAGAAATCTATTTTACCAATTTTAATGGCTGCAATGTTTGTAGTTCCTACAGTTTCTCATGCAGAAGAAAATGTAGTTGTTCAGAATCATACATATGCAATTGAGCAAGGTGAAGAAAATGGGGCTATGGTTCCACATTGGTCAAAATATGGAGGTTCTTGGTATTACTTTAATGAAGATGGTAATACAGCTAAAGATTGGAAAAAGATCGACGGCACTTGGTATTTCTTTGGTAAAGATGGAATTATGGTTACAGACTTGAAAACTATTAATAAAAAAACATATTATTTTAATGATAATGGAGCTATGATGACAGGTTGGAAACAATTTAATGGACCTGTGTCTTATAACGGAAAATGGCGTTATTTTAATGAAGATGGCTCCATGGTTAAAGATTGGAAAAATATTAAAGGCACTTGGTATTACTTCGATGAAGAAGGATTCATGGCCACAGGTAAAAAAACGATTATAGGACAAACATTTTACTTTAATGATAATGGCAGCATGGTGACAGGTTGGAAACACTTTGGTGGTTCCGACGGATGGCATTACTACAATGAAGATGGTTCCATGGCTATAGGGGAAAAATTGATTAATGATAAAGGGTATTATTTTAATGATAATGGGACTATGGTGACAAGTTGGCGTGAGATTACTAGTGGGCCCTATAAAGGCACTTGGTATTACTATAATGAAGATGGTTCCATGGCTACAGCTTGGAAAAATATAAAAGGGACTTGGTATTTCTTTTATGGAGATGGGACTATGGCTACTGGCTGGTTACCAGCAGGCGATACTTGGTACTATCTAAATGCAAATGGTTCTATGGCTACTGGCTGGTTAAAAGAAGGATCTACTTGGTATTATCTAAATACAAATGGTTCTATGGCTACTGGCTGGTTAAAAGAAGGATCTACTTGGTATTATCTAAATACAAATGGTTCTGTGGCTACTGGCTGGTTAAAAGAAGGATCTACTTGGTATTATCTAAATACAAATGGTTCCATGGCTACTAGCTACCTGTTCATTGATGGAAAGTGGTATCACTTTGCAGATAATGGCGTTATGATCTAAGTGAATTTCAATGGGTAGAGATTTACATCTCCTACCTATTGAAAAGTATCCCTAGACCTGTTCCCTCTATTCTTTAGGGAACAGGTCATTTTTGTTTTCTTGAACTCACACACAATTATAGTGATGAATGTAGTTTAGTACGATCTTTTGCAATAATTTATTTCCTCAATCTCTCAATAAAGTCATGTAATTTATCAAGCGAAGTCATATTCTGATTACATGCTATACTATCTTTACAAATATAGTTTCCTTTTTTAACAAAAGTACCTGGTACATCACCTTTTATTTCAACTAAAAACAGACCTACTTCTTCGTGACCATGACACAATGAACAAATACTCTTTTTATTTATACTTTGAAATGTTCCCTGTAGGCCAACAAACTTATTTCCGTTCTTTGCTATAATAAACTTTCTGCCCGTTCCTTTATCAATCCAACCTAAATACGACATTTCTTTCATATTTATTTCTTCTATTTCAGGAAGCTTCAATTTTTTAGCTTTAGGAAATATTTTTTTTAACGCTTGTGGTGTAATTTCCTGAAACGGAATAACATATGGATTTAACTGAAGTAAAAACGCTTCTGCCTTCTCTC
The DNA here is from genome assembly GCF_016483395.1 of Bacillus cereus group sp. N21. NCBI lineage: Bacteria > Bacillati > Bacillota > Bacilli > Caryophanales > Bacillaceae > Bacillus > Bacillus cereus group sp. N21. The sequence goes on along the minus strand of NZ_JAEHBX010000009.1, from coordinate 101,283 downwards.
TATTTTCAACTGCCAAAATCGTATCGATTATTTTTTTTTGTTCATCAGTAAGATTTTCAAAAACATGTAACACTTTTTCTATTGCAAGAGACTTCAGCGCAGCAATAACACCTCTATCGTTTGCTGTCGCGTGTCCATGCGCTAGAATATGAGTTTGTGATTTTATAAAATTATATTGATCACTTCTAATAAATGCTTCCATTATTATCACTCCATACAAATTGTTGATCTCTTTTTATTGTATACAATACACTTATTTTATAAAATGTCGAAAACGATTCATAAACAAAGTATACACAAAAAGCACTGATTATTTCTAATTAAATAATCAGTGTTTTTCATTATTATTTTGAATACACGATTTTTTTTATCGTTTCCGTAGAAAGAAAGTATTCCTCTGCTAATTGATGAATGGTAGTTCCACTTTTAAAAGCATGTTTAATATCTCTATTCCGTGCATCAAGTTGCTTTCTTCCGCCAGATCGTGTACCCCATTTATAATGTTTAGTTTCTTGTTTTGGAATGTAAATTGTTTCACCTTGTACATACTTTTGAATTTCTGCAATTAAGTTTTCTGGTAAAACAGTCGCTGCCTTTACGTATTTCATTTCTGCTCGCCCCTTATTTTTTATGGTTCATTTCAATAAGGTGCAAAGCCAAATATAAAAGAAATGATACGAGCTCATTTTCGCGATTGAATACTACTTGTCTACCTCACGCAAAGTATCGCCATTTCCATACTTGGCTTTGCATGAGACGCTGCAGTGTCTGGCAATTGTATTGTAATCGCCATATCAACACCTCCTAATATACCTTTTGATTCAACTTTATTATATGATAAATTTTCCTCACTTGCATCTCACTACTTTTTAAAATTAAAAATAATGTGAGGGCGCTTTATGAACAAAAGAATCATTACATCATTGATTATACTAACCACTCTTCTCTTCCTACTCTTTGGAACTTATAAATTAATGAATTCACGAACGTATCAACTATTTGGTAAATTAACAAATCGGGTAGAAACAAATCAAAAAGTCGTCGCCCTAACCTTTGATGATGGTCCTACAAAAAATGTAGAACCTGAATCTATCATTTTATTACATTCCATGTATGACGATTCTAATAATGCCTTAAAGACCATTGAAAGCATTTTAGATTCTTTATCTAAAAAAGGCTATCAATTTGTTACAGTAAACGAATTGCAGAAAAGATAATTCTATAATTAAAAGGCTCTAGCATAACGTTATGCTAGAGCCTTTTGTACTTTAAATCACTCCAATTACATTTAAAAATACGATAATAATTGCAATTGGTGCGATATAGCGAAGTAAGAATAACCATAATACAAATAATTTATAGCCTTTATTTTTACTGACACCCAGTTCTTTCATTAATACATCTTTCTTCATTTTTAATGGCACGAAAATTGCAACTAATAATACACCAAGCGGCATAAGAACGTTACTTACTGCAAAGTCTGCTAAATCAAACACTGTTTTTCCAAAAAGCTTCACATCACTTAATACACCATATGATAGTGCCGATGGAATTCCAACAACAAAGATTAGTAATCCAACAATCAATGCCATTTTTTCACGTTTTCCCTTTCCTTTTTTTGTTAAGGAAGCAACACTAATCTCTAACATAGAAATTGCAGATGTTACAGTAGCAAAAAAGAATAGTAATAAGAAAATAATGAAAAATAGTTTTCCAAATGCCATTTTACTGAAGATAGCCGGTAATACAATAAATAGTAATCCCGGTCCTTGAGATGGCTCCATTCCAAATGCAAATACAACCGGGAAAATTGCAAGTCCCGCAAGTAATGTAATAACAAGTGTTAAACCAACAATAGAAAATGCTGAACGCGGTAAATTTTCTTCTTTCGGCAAGTACGAGCTATACGTTACCATTACTGCCACACCGACAGATAATGAGAAGAACGATTGCCCCATCGCATATAAAACAATCTCAGACGTTACATGCGAAAAATCAGGTTGTAAGAAGAAACGTACCCCTTCTCCCGCTCCATCTAATGTAAGCGCACGAACAATTAACACAAAGAACAAAACGAATAGTGCTGGCATAAAGTATTTATTTACTTTTTCAACACCATTTTGCACGCCTTTACTTACGATAAAAATAGTAATAAGAATAAATAATAGCTGTGATCCAACTGCTAAATATGGATTGGAAATGATTTCACCAAATGTTGCTTCGTATGCACCATTTCCTTCCCATAGTCTACCTGTAATTGCATTCCATAAATATAATAAAATCCAACCTCCTACAACACTGTAGAAAGAAAGCAATATGAAACATGTTACAATCCCTAACTTACCAACCCACGGCCATAATGTTTTAGGAGCGATCTCTCTATACGCATCAACAGCCTCTTTTTGCGTACTTCTTCCGATTGAAAATTCTGCCAATAATAAAGGTAAACCAATCAGTAAAGTAAAACCAATGAATATTAGGAAGAAGGCACCGCCCCCTCCAATACCGGCCATATACGGAAACTTCCAAATTGCGCCAAGGCCAATTGCTGAACCTGCTGCAGCTAAAACGAAACCTAATTTCGATGTCCATTGCTGTGAATTCATCTTTCTATCTCCTCTCTTCTTCTATTTTTTCTTGTTATTACATTTCATACTTACTCGTATTTTTCTATCCTCTTCCCTTTCTAATACAACCACTTCCCTTCAGAAACAAAAAATCGCCCCTACAGTAACGTAGGGACGATAAAAATATCGCGGTACCACCCTAGTTGTGAAGAATACTAAGAAACTGCCGAAATAAAAAAAGCCCCTACGAAAACGTAGGGACGATAAAATATCGCGGTACCACCCTAGTTATGAAGATACAACTAAAATAACCCCGAAATAAAAAACGTCCCTACGCAAAAACGTAGGGACGATATATATCGCGGTACCACCCTAGTTGTGAAAAAATTCTTCACCACTTTATTTGATAACGGTATATACTACCGTCTTTCATTTCCTCACAATGTGAGATTTATGAAAGATGCTCCAGGACGAACTTCATGAATAATCTATATACTGATTCGCACCAACCATCAGCTCTCTGTCATAGGGAGATTTTCACTACTTTACCCTTTCATTGCCCAACTATATGTTTTCCGAATTGATTACTATCATTTTTATCATACAATAAAAAGAGTGTCAACTGATTTTTTTGAATTTTTATGTATTAATTTGCTATTTGTTGCTATAAAAATTCAAAATATGACTTTTTGATGAATACTATTGCACGACTTATGGTTTATGCTTTATAAAATCCACTGACAGGTTTATAGTAGTATAGGATGATTGTAACAGAGCACGAGTAGGAGGAAAGGTTTTGTCTACTTCAAAAGTTTTAAAAGGTACAGCTTTACTAAGCGGTGCCACAATGATTTCGCGTATTTTAGGCTTTATATACTTCTTCCCCTTTCAACTATTAGTTGGTGAACAAGGGGTTGCTTTATATGCGTATGCATATTCTTGGTATGGCATCTTGCTTAGCTTTTCAACAGCCGGCATTCCAATTGCTGTGTCGAAATTTGTTGCTAAATATAATGCATTAGGTGACTATAACACAAGTAAGAAACTGTATAATTCTAGTGTGAAAATCATGCTGCTTATGGGTTTCGCTGGATTTTTAATCTTATTTATCGGAGCACCTTACGTATCGCAGTTTATTATTCGTTCCAAAACACCTGATCCGGGGTTTATCGCTGATGTAACACTTACAATGCGAGCATTAAGTTTTGCGCTCATTATTGTTCCAGCAATGAGTGTAACACGTGGATACTTCCAAGGATTCCAACATATGAAGCCAAGTGCTGTTTCTCAAGTTGTGGAACAAATTGCACGTGTCATTTTCATTTTAGTAGGTAGTTTTATCGTTTCAAAATTACTAGGTGGTTCCGTTGCTTCTTCTGTTGCAGTCGCTACATTCGGAGCTGTTATTGGAGCAATTGCCAGCGTTTCAATTTTAATCATGTATTGGAAAAAATATAATCATTTAAAACCACCTGCAGGCGAACTAAAAACAAGGGCTTCAAACGTTTCATTAAAAAGCATTTATATGGAGCTACTTCGTTACGCAATCCCTATTGTTTTTGTAGGGATCGCTATTCCACTTTATACTTTAGTGGATCAATATACAGTTGCTGATGCACTAAGAGCAATTGGAACACCGCTTGAAACTGCGAATGCGATTTTCGCTTATATAACGAACTATGCTCAAAAATTAATTTTGATTCCCGCTTCGCTCGCAACTGGATTTTCACTTACGATTATTCCAGCGATAACAAAATCATTTACAAGCGGGAAACTAGAAGAATTACAAGAACAAATTACAAAGATTTTCCAATTATTATTATTCTTCACAATCCCTGCTGCATTTGGACTCGCTAGCATCGCATATGATGCATTCCGCATGGTATATATGAGTCCTGATACCGCTTTAGGCGGGTCTCAATATTTAATTTCTTATGCACCATCAGCAGTATTAAGTGCGATTTTCACTGTTTCAGCAGCCATTTTACAAGGCATTGATTATCAGCGAAAAACAATGATTGCATTCTCAGTTGGTATTCTCGTAAAAATCTTAGTGAATACGCCACTTCTATATCTATTAGGTGGGCATGGAGCAGTACTTGGAACAATTCTTGGATATCTCGTTTCTGATATCATTATGCTATATTGCATCGTCAAATTTGCAAAGTTTGATATTGCAGAAACAGCTAAAACAGTATTTCTTATTACAATTTACTCCGCAGCAATGTCCGCTGTCGTAATAGGATTAAAAGCGATTATCGGATGGTTGATCCCTGGACAACCTTATATCGAATCATTGCTAATCGTTATTATTTGCGGCGTGGTTGGAGGAATTGTCTATCTTACTTTCGTATTAACAAGTGGCCTAGCATCACATATTCTTGGTGATCGGATTGGTCGTTTACCTATATTAAAAAAATTAGTAAAATAAAACAAAGAAGAGATTGTATATGATACATACAATCTCTTCTTTGTTATGTTTCTTATTCAAACAATCCCATACTTAAATAACGCTCTCCCGTATCAGGTGCAATACATAACACTTTCTTACCAGCACCTAATTGTTTTGCTATCGTGATTGCAGCATAGACCGAGGCACCTGAAGATGGTCCTACTAATATTCCCTCTTGTTTTGCTAGATTTCTCATTGTACTAAGCGCTTCTTCATCCGCAATTTGAATAATTTCATTATATATTTCCGTATTTAAGTTTTTCGGAATAAACCCTGGGCTTGTTCCAACTAGTTTATGAGGACCCGGCACACCACCAGATAAAACAGGAGATCCTTTCGGTTCAACTACTGCAATATATAAATTTGGTAGTTTCTCTTTCAATATTTCTCCTGTGCCAGTAATGGTTCCACCAGTTCCAGCAGTTGCTACAAATACATCTAGCTTTCCATCCATTTGTTCATAAATTTCAAGAGCTGTTGTATAGCGATGAATATTCGGGTTTGCTGGATTTTCAAACTGCTGCGGAATAAAGCTATTTGATATTTGTTTTTGTAATTCTACCGCCTTCGCAATTGCTCCTGGCATTCTTTGTTCTGCAGGTGTCAAAACAACTTCAGCCCCATATGCCTTAAGCAAGTTAATCCGTTCTTTTGACATATTATCTGGCATAATTAAAATCGCTTTGTATCCTTTAGCAGCTGCGTTCATCGCTAAACCAATCCCTGTATTTCCACTTGTTGGTTCAATAATCGTATCACCTGGCTTAATGAGCCCTTGCTCTTCCGCCATATGAATTAAATTATACGCCGCTCGGTCTTTCACACTACGAGATGGATTAAACATTTCCAATTTCACATACACATCTGCCGCATCTTCTGGAACGAATCGCGATAACCGTAAGACAGGTGTATCTCCAATTAATTCTGTAACATTTTGACATAGTTTCATAGCGCATCCCCTATTCTATCGTGTTTTTCGATCGCTTGGTAGTAACCATGACGTAAGTCCAATTAATGGTAAACAACTACATAATACCATAATAAATTGCAGACTATACACGTCTGCTAATTTCCCAAGAACAACGGCACCTAATGCTCCAAGGCCAAACGCAAGACCGACAATTAATCCTGACACCATTCCAACTTTTCCCGGAACAAGCTCCTGCGCATACACAACAATAACACTAAAGCTACTGGAACTAATAAAACCTATACATAAAAATAATGGCACAACCCACGCTAGAGAAACATGTGGTAATAAAAGTGCAAGCGGCGCAGAACCTAGCATTGAAAATACGATAATATTTTTCTTACCAAATCGATCTGCTAATGGCCCACCAAAGAATGTACCCAGTACCCCAGCAATCATAAAAGCAAATACAAAGTACTGTGCATTTTTAATAGACAAACCATAATGCTCGATTAAATAAAACTGATAGAAGTTCCCAATGCCAGCTCCATACCAAGAACGAACAAAGGTTAAGAAAACAAGAAGAACAATTACAAACTTAATATGCTTACTAACAATTGCATTCTCCGCCTCAAGTGCAGCTCGTTTCTTTCTTCGCACCGCACCATTTACTAACTCATTTTTGCACCAATTTGAAACAAAAATTAATAACACAATACCTACCGCTGCAAAAGCCGTGAATCCAAGTGATCCAACTTGCCCAAGCGGAACAAAAATTAGCGCTGTAAAAATTGGTGCAAGAGAATTCCCTGTATTTCCTCCTACTTGATAAATTGACTGCGCTAACCCTCGCTTTGCACCAGCTGCCATATAAGCAACACGTGCGCCTTCAGGATGAAAGACTGCTGATCCTAATCCGATAAATAAAACTGAAATAATAACGATAATAAAGTTTGGTGCGAACGCAAGTCCAATCATCCCAAGCATACTCGAAAACATACCGAGCGGTAATAAAAATGGAGATGGTTTCTTATCTGAATACATCCCAAACACCGGCTGCATAATCGATGACGTCATATTTAACGCGAATGCAATCCATCCTACCTGCATATAAGACAAATTCATCGACTTTTCCAAAATAGGAAACAGTGCCGGTACAACAGCTTGCATCGAGTCATTTAAAAAATGACCGAAACTAATCGCAAATAAAATACGATATATCGTTGGTGAAGCTATTTTATTTTCCTTTGAAACTGCCTGCATAATTCACTCTCTCCTTCCCTAAAAAACAGAAAATGTAACTAATTAACATTACACTTACTGTAATAATTTCTGATTTTTAAAACATTTTCTATTCTATACTGGTTTTATTTCTTTTTCCAGCAACACAACTTCGATTTCATCTATATACATAAAATCATTAAATTTATATATTTTTATAAAGTTGAATGGAAGAAGTTTTCTTTAGATTATTTTATATCAGCAAAGCTGAAGAAAGAGACAAACAAGATTGTTGCACTCTTACTTCCATGGTCAGTAGTTCTATCCGCATGTTAGCAAAAACAAAAGACAACACCTAGCTCAAAAAAAGTACATCACTCCATTAGTCGTGATGTACTTTTTTCTAATCAACTTTAATTATAATTCTCGTTTTTCTTTTAAAAGTTTTTGAAATTCTATTTCTAATTCTTCGGACGGTTCAATACTTAAGCGACTTAGCACTTCCGATATTTTTGTTTCAAGTAAAAGAAGCTTATCTTCTTTCGTATCTCGCGTCTTTTCCACTTGATTGAGTTTATATTGCTGATAGTTCCCTTCAAATAATTCAATCTTTTGATTACGGATTGTTAAAATTCGCGTAGCAATATTTTCGATAAACCGGCGATCATGCGAGACAAAGATTACACTTCCTTCATATTCTTTTAGAAGAGACTCTAACGCTTCAACAGCTTCCATATCAAGAAAGTTCGTCGGCTCATCTAACACTAAAGTATTAATATCACTTAAAAATAGCTTTGTAAGCGCTACTTTTACTCGCTCACCGCCACTTAAAACCCCTACCGGCTTATAAACATCATCTCTGAAAAAATGCATTCTCGCAAGAACCGTTCGAATCAGTGTTTCATCCTGTTTTGAAGAGAGTTGTACATTTTCGATGATTGATTTCTCCGTATCTAATATGTTTAAGTTTTGACTAAAATAGCCAATTTTAACAGCTGGTGAAAGCTTAATACCATACTCTTGGTTCATAATTTTTTTGACAAATGTCGTTTTCCCACTTCCATTTGAACCGATAATCGCTAATTTATCACCGCCCCGAATGTGAAAACTTGTTTTGCTCCAAAGCACACGTTCCCCAACTTTACCTGTTACACCATCTACACGAAGAATAATCCGGTTTTTAAACGTTTCTGCATTTGGCAAATTCATCTTAATTGGTGAGAGCTCCTTTACTTTTTCTACCTTTTCAAGTTTTTCTAATCTCGTTTCGATGGCCGTTGCTGTTTTTTGTAGCTTCTTTTGCTTTTTGGCAAAGTATGGCTTTGCTCCTGTAATTCTCGCTTCGGATTTACTTACCTTTTTTGGCGCCTTTGTTGCTCTTTCAGCTTTTTTCTCTTTTAACTTTAACGCTTCTTCCAACTGCTTTTTCTTTTTCTCATACTTTTCATACGCTAATTGTTCTTGATTTAGCTCTATTTCTTTTTGTTTTACATAATCACTATAGTTGCCTGTATACTCTTTTATTTTCCCTTCATTCAATTCCCATATCGTTGTACAAAGAGCATCTAAAAATGCACGGTCATGCGAAATAATGATAAATGCCCCTTGCCAACTTTTTAACTTTTTCTCCAACCATTCGATATGTTCTGTATCAAGATTTGTAGTCGGTTCATCTGCAAGTAAAAGCTCGGCATCTTTCATAAGAGCTTTTTGGACATATTCTTGCGTCACTTCCCCACCACTTTTTGTTGTATCTGTTCGTTTAAGCTGCGGCAAAAGCTCACACCTAGTACGTTGAATAACATTTCCTTCTTCTGGAGAAATTTTTCCAGCTAACATTTGAAATAACGTCGTTTTCCCGCTTCCATTTCTACCAACTAACCCAATTCGAGCATTTTGATGAATTTGCAATTGGTCCACATCTAGTAATAAACGATCCTGTACATAGTACTTTATATGATTAGCTTCTAATAAAAACATAGTAACATCCCCTTTTATCCAGTTTAGGAGACAAAAAAATGCCTCCTATATCCATTCAGAATAGGAGGCATAATTATATATAGGTGTACACCAAAAGAGACTATCCCTTTTAGATCCAACTATACAAAGCCAATCCTATTCTGAAAAACGCAAATTAAAGGCATCACAAATAACAGCATAATCATCTGTTAAAAATAACCTTCAATTGTTTGTTTTCGTAAATAGGATTAGTACTTCATGTAATTGGGTCACCCTTCCGTTCTTTCAATTTCATTAACACTATTTTTAGTATAGCTAGAAATTTCAAATAAAATCAATGTTTTTTTCATTTTAAATAACAAAACGCTTATATTTTTCAAAATCACTCGTCTTACATTCGAGTGAAAGTTTTGTACCTTCATTTTCATAGCTCGTAGATACAACATGAGCATGATCATTGAAATAGGATACAACTTGCCCTTGATCATAAGGAATTAACATCTCACACTTTGTATACTCTTTGTAAATGTAAGAACGAATCATTTCTACAAGCTCTTCAATCCCAATTTGTTGTTTTGCAGACAGATATACTCGGTCCTCCTGGATTTTCGGAATTTCAACATCCATCATATCTGATTTATTATACGCATAAATGGTCGGGATATTTTCAACACCAATTTTCTTTAGTGTTTGGTTTGTAATCTCAATTAATTGTTCATAATTTGGATTTGCATAATCGACCACATGAATCAATAAATCTGCCTCCGCTACTTCTTCTAATGTAGAACGAAATGCTTTTACAAGGTGATGCGGTAATTTACTTACAAAACCAACTGTATCTGTTAATAAAAACGATTTATTATCTGGAAGTTCAATATTTCGCACTGACGTTTCCAAAGTCGCAAATAACATATCCTTTTCGAATACTTGTTTCTCTACAGATCCGTTAAAGATCTCAAGCATCGTATTCATAATCGTTGATTTACCAGCATTTGTATATCCCACTAATGAAACAACAGGGATTTCATTTTTCTTACGCTGTTTACGCTGCGTTTGACGTTGTGCAACAAGCGCTTCTAATTCTTTATTTAATACTGCAATTTGCTCTTCAATTTTACGACGGTCCAGCTCTAATTTCTTCTCACCGACACCTTTATTCTTCGTACCAACGCCGCCGCTCTGTCTTCCTAAAGATTCACGAAGACCGATTAAACGCGGCATCATATATTGCAGGTGCGCGACTTCAACTTGCAACTGCGCTTCTTTCGTCTTAGCACGCTGCGCAAAAATATCTAAAATTAAAATGGTACGATCAATGACTTTACAATCTAAGTCAGCTTCTAAATTTCGAATTTGTGAAGGCGATAACTCATCATTAAAAATAACCATATTCGCATCTGATTCCTTCACAAAAGCAGAAACTTCTTCAATTTTCCCTTTTCCGATATAATGTGATGGATTCACGCGGTGTAAATTTTGGATAACTTGCCCTACAACTTCCACATCACACGCTTCCGCAAGGTTTTTTAACTCCTCCATTGAATATTCAAAATCACTTTCATTATTTAAATTAACTCCAACTAATATCGCTTTTTGTACTAGTTCTTCCATATATTCATTCCTCCATTTCGATTACGTAAAATTAAAAAACACAGGTCACTGCCTGTGTTTTTCGTAAACGGATGAGAGTACACCAAATAAACAAAAGAAAGCAACATTGCTTCCAAATTGCTACATGGTCAATACGTCACAAATGATATACGTATCCAAAAACATATACGTATATCACATCATTCTATTATAAAGGCAAAACAAAAAGAGGGCGTATTCGTCCCTCCCTCTTTTCACATATCAGTTCAATAAAGGGTTCCTTTAAAATAGGCAGACCAATCCCGTTCACTCTGTACACAGACAGAGCCTTTGAGCGCTATTCAATTATCGGCACAAAGCTTTGAGACGTAATCTGATTAAAATCAAAGGAGACCCCTCCGTTCATTAAAAGTTACATAAATCTTAGCATAATTATGTAGTTTTCACAACATTAAACTTCACTTACGGGCATAAATAAAATCATTATTTTTCTACTGCATTCTTCATTTTTTTACGCATAATTTAATAAAGTTCTCGTCTTTTGTTTTGCATCACTTTATGGGTGAAATCTATAATTAATGAATCGAATTCATCCCATACAAGCTTACCGACTTATATCTTGCACGTGTTCAATCTCTTCTTTTTCTTCTTTTATTTCATAATAGTATGACGGCAATTCTATTCCATGTTGCAAGAAATAATCCTCAATTAATGAAATGATCACCTTTAATGTTTTCACACGCGCATATAATTTATCGTTACTAGCGATAATATTCCATCTTGCATTCGATTTATCTGTTTTCTCAAACATTTCTTCCATTGCCCGGGCGTATTCATCCCACTTTTCACGATTACGCCAATCTTCATCTGTAATTTTCCATCTCTTAAGAGGATTTTTCTCTCGATCTTTAAATCGCACTAACTGCTCATCTTTACTAATATGATAGAAGAATTTTGCTACTATGTAATGATCATCTGTTAATAATTTTTCGAAATCATTGATTTCATCGTATGCTCTATTCCATTCTTCCTTTGTAGCGAATGCCTCTACACGCTCTACCAATACACGACCATACCAAGAGCGATCAAAAATTGTGATTTGACCATACTGAGGAATTTTCCTCCAGAAGCGTTGCAAATAATGGTAACGTTTTTCATGAGGAGCAGGCGCACCAATTGGATTTACCTGAAATCCACGCGGATCCAGATGCTCAGTAATTCGTTTAATTGCCCCTCCTTTTCCAGCCGCATCCCAACCTTCCATCGCCATAATAACGGCTATTTTTTCTTTTTGTAAAATTTGCTGCAACGCTAATAAGCGCCTTTGATACTTTTCAAGCTTCTTATTATACTTTGATTTTGATTCCATTCTTTTCGTTAAATCTACTTGAGCAAGACGATCTTTTGTCATAAAATAATCCCCCTTTCCCTACACTAACGCTATTTTAACATAATTTTCAATATTTTTGATTATTTCCATAAAATACAAACAAGTTGTTGTACAATAAGAATGGGGTGATACATTATGAAACAAACACTACAAAACGTGCTCGAAAAATATAGTGCCATGCATCTAGAAAAACATATTTTAAATTCTCTTGAGCCAACAATTCAAATTCGTCTACGTAAAGGATCTGATGAGCAAATAGCAGTGGGAACCTCAAAATTAGGAGGTTTTCCAGACTTACCTGATGAATTAAAGATTCCAACATACAACGACATACCGTTACACTTTATTGGACAGCTGAATTTAGAAGAAATACAACCTTATCACAAAGGAAACCCACTGCCTACGAAGGGCATGTTATATTTCTTTTATGACGCAGAAGAACAACCATGGGGGTTTGACCTAAGAGATATTGGAGGACATCGCGTTCTGTACACGGAAAATATAGAAAACCTAAAACGACGAGAACTTCAAACAGAAGTGTTCCCTCCTTCCATCATCTCCTTTCAAGAAACTTGGACATTAGCAAAAGAAAAAGTCGGAGAAACAGGTTTATCAAATGATGATGAATGGGATCTTTATAAAGAAATAGAAGAATTGTATATCGATGGATTGCATCATTTACTCGGCTCCGCACAAGCTATACAATCAGAAGCAATGGCGGAAGAGTGTCATCTTGTTACAAACGGAATCTATTTAGGAAATGGGTACCCCTCAGATCAAGAGATAAAACATTTGCCTGGCAGCGCCCAAGATTGGATGTTACTGTTACAACTTGATACCAATGATGAATCTGAAATGGATTGGGGAGACACTGGCTTATTATATTTCTGGATCAAAAAAGAAGATTTATTGCAAAGAAACTTTGAAAATACATGGTTGATTTTGCAATGTTGTTAAATCAACCATGCATTTTCAACATATCTCCTCTGTTTCTATACTGTAATTCGTATAAAGCGAAAAAGAATAGAAAAAATGGCCAACTTTTTCTACAAAGTTGGCCCATCTATTATAATTTCAGTTCTTCTATATGAAAAAGCTCAATAACCGCTTGTGTACTCCTTTAACCCTTAGTTTTTGCATCACATTACTAATATGATTGCAGACAAGCCTTCTACTAAAGTACACCTTTTATCAGCGGAGGGCTTCATCCTCTACTAAGCTATTAAAAGAAGATATACCTCTTACAATTTTATGAGATTCATTTTGTGCAGTAACTTCTTTGATTTCTTTTAGTAACTATTTATCCATCTCTTTTTCTCTGTCAGTACAAATCAATCTGCAAAACTTTCAGGACTTCTATTTTATTTCATGTTCTTCACCTTTTCTAGACCATATCACAACAGGAATGAGTAATAAGGCTAAAGCCCCTCCAGCTAATGATAATGCCGCATAACTCGAATTCGCTACCACCATGCCTGACATCGCTCCCCCAGAAGCTCCTGCCAATGCAATAAAAACATCCACTTTCCCTTGTGTCTTTGCACGCGTTAAAGGTTCTGTTGCATCAACAATTTGAGCAGTACCACTTATTAAACCAAGATTCCACCCTAATCCAAGTAAAGAAAGGGCAACAATCAGGAGTATTAAAGAATCGCTTGGTGCAATGGCAGCTACCACTCCCGCACTAAGTAGTATAACTCCGGAAGCAATACTCATTGCCATTCGACCAATCTTATCAACAAGAATTCCTGTAACGAGTGATGGAAGGTACATTGCTCCTACATGAAATCCAATAACAAGGCCCACTTCATTTAATCCATGACCATGTTGTTCCATATGTACGGGAGTCATAGTCATAATCGCAACCATGACAACTTGAGTAAGTATCATAACGATGGCTCCAACTGTAACGCCCCTTTTATTTGCTATCGATTTCTCAGTTATCGCACGCCCTTTATTTGTATGTTCCTGTTTATATGTTTCTATCCTGTTCGCTATTATTAATGGATCTGGACGAAGCATAACGAAAAGTACGAGACCTGCTAACAAAAATGCAGCTGCTGATAATATGAACGGACCAGCAAGTTCAGGAACACCAATAGAAAGAGCAAAGTTCCCCATTACCCCTACCAAATTGGGTCCTGCTACCGCACCAAAAGTCGTCATAACCATTGTAATACTAATAGCAGTTGCCCTTTGCTTCTTATTTGCTAAATCCGTACCGGCATAACGGGCTTGTAAATTTGTGGCTGTGCCTGCACCATATATGAGTAAGGAAGCAAGTAAAAGAATAATACTATTTGTTAAAGCTGCGATTACAACACCAATAGCACCAAGCCCTCCTACCATAAATCCTGTCGCAAGCCCGATCCGGCGTCCATAACGCTGAGAAAGCCTGCCTACTACTAAAGCTGCTCCTGCAGATCCCATTGTAAACATGGCTGCTGGCAATCCTGCGAATGCATCTGTTCCAAGCATTTGCTGCGCAAGAAGTGCGCCTACCGTAATTCCAGCAGCCAATCCCGCACCACCAAACATTTGTGAAATACTTACGATCACTAATGTTCGTTTATATATCTTTTGTTGTTCTTCTACTGTATACATATGATTCCTTATTGAACCATCAGCTGTATCAAGCATTTTCTCACCTTCTTTATGAAAGATTTTCCTTTTTTAAATGTACTATGTTTAATGTTTCATATTCAATAACATTTTCATCCGTTCTTTTCGTTCTAAAAGAGAAAAACAAAAAAACTGCCCAAATACTTTGATTTAGGGCCGTTTTTTCTTAAGCACAAATATTTTTTATTTATTAAACTAAGATTCCCTCATTTATTTGCAAACTCTACACATCACATTGTTAATATGATTACGAATAAGCCTTCTTGTTACTAAATTTATCTTCAATTCTTTTATCTACCCCATTTATTCTTCATTACTTTAAAATACAAATTTTCAAACTCACTAAAATATTTACCATAAAACCCTAACATTTCAATGTAAATGTTAACAACTTCAACTAAATCAAAATGATCGCCATTTTTAGCTAATTCATAACTATCATCAACACTATATAAATCACGATATTCATCTTCCCAATACAAACCCCTGTTGACTAAAAGTCTAGTTGTGGATTTAATTGACTCTTCAATCACCAGCTCATTTCGTACTAACTTTTCATGAATTACAGAAAGAGTTAATTTCACAGCATACTCTTCATCAACTATTCTACTAAACTCAAATAACTTCCCTTCAATATCATCTATCTTTTCTTTAGACATTAAGGATATCTCAATTATTTCATATGGCGGGCTGTCACTCACTTCAATCACTTTATCACACCATTGAATTACTTCTTCTTTGCTCCACAATCCGCAACAAAGCCCTAAGCCATAAATACTAGTTAGTTTTTGAATGCAATCCAAAACTTCTCACCTTCAATTTCTCATATACATTTTCATTTAGTTTTAAACCCAGTATACGATACATTCATTTAAAATTATAATGTTTAAATTTAATATTATAATATACATTACATAATTTCTTTACAAATGCTTTCTATCCCTTTGAAGATTTTGATGCATATAGAACCTTTCTGAGGAATGAGAAAAAGTATTGAGTAAAATTCTCTATAATAAAATGAACCAACCCTCGATGATATCGATGATTGGTTCATTTACATGATTTCACAATAGAACATTTTTCAATATATACTTACTAAAAATCGTGTAACTATTTTTCTATTGCTGACTATTCTCTCATGCACACGTTAGCACTTACTCCACCGACTCGACTCTTTTAGCTAGTTTTCCCCTGAAAAATAGGTTTCGCAATTAATGTAGCGAAAGGTCGTATTTTAAATACAACGTACTGCGTAAATAATGCTATTAATATTCCATGTACACATCCTGCAATTACATCCAATGGATAATGTACTCCTACCCATATTCTCGAAAAAGCTACACCAAGTGCTAAGAAAAACCAAGTATATCTAAAACGATAGGCAGATAGCAATAGTGTAGCTGCAATTACAACAGCTGATGTTGCATGATCACTTGGAAAAGAAGAATTGGCAGCATGATCTACAAGTTTTGTGATGTTATGTGAGACAAAAGGACGCTCTCTATAAATAAATATCTCGATAATTCTATTGATGGAATACGCTAAAGTAAACGCAACAATCGATTGAAAAGCCATTACACGAAATTGAGGTTTATTCTTTATCCATAACAGGATGAGTAGTAACACGAAAGCATATTGTACATATTCTGCAAATATAATCATTACATCATCTATCAGTGGATATTGCTGTACCTTACTATTTATAAAGTTGAACCATTCATAATCTAAGTCTTTAAAATTCATTACATAATCTCCTTTATTGCTATAGAGTCCACGCTACATTTCAACAAAATATACCTTTGGACTCTAATAAATTCTTATTATATTTTTTTATTGTTTCCACCTACAAATCATAATCTATTCAATTTTAATAAGATTACTCACAATGTACTATCTTATTTTGTGACATAAACATTACATTTTTGTAAGGTTCTTTTTTTCATTTTGATAGTTTAACTTATGTAAAGTGTTTATATGAAAAGATTTATCGGTGATTTGTATAGAGAATCTCGATTTCCGAAATATGGTTCGGAATCGAAAAGTGTCAAAGTCGATTTCTGATGTGGGCTAGGGCGCTTTTCGCAAGATGCTTTTGTAAAAGTGCGAAAAATTTGGAGGTCTACTTGTAAAAATAGATCCAGCATACACATCACAAGATTGTTCAAGCTGTGGAAATCGCGTAAAAAAATCCCTATCGATTCGGACACATATTTGTACAAAGTGTGGAACGATATTAGACCGGGATCACAATGCGAGTCTAAACATTTTGCAAAAAGGATTAGAACAATTACATGTGAGAACGACGGAAGACTGAAACTGAAGGGCAAGGTTGTGTCCAAACAGTATAAACGGCGCCTGTGGAGAATATGTAAGACTGCTTGGGAACCCCAAGCAGCAACCCTCTATGAAGCAGGAAGCCCATTCTTCAAACAACTCATAAGAGTGTTAAGAAGGAGTCATTCACAAGTCAACTACTTAGCTCATTCTAGATATTGTTTGAACTATAGTTTGAATTCCGGTTGAAATAATAGATGCATTTATATTTCTTGCATCTATTTTAATGATATTTTCTTTATAAAAATTTGATAAATAATTTTCATCAATAGGCCTCAATAGTACATGTTCAGCATGTAAACGTTGAATCAACTCAGTTGCATTTATATTTTGCGGTAAGGCAAGATGTAACTTTGTATCAAGAGAAATCGGCCTTTTATAGTCAATGCTAACTTCACAATCTTGGAGTTGTCTTTTAATTTCTTGATGTAATAGTATCGATTTTTTTGCATATTTTTTTGCAAGTCGCTTACTGTGCGTATGAAACATGCCACTTTTCAAATAAATCTCCAGCGCTCCTTGTGTAATAAGGCTTGTATCATAATCAATTACTCGTTTTAATGCCAAAAAATTACTGAGAATATCTTGAAGTGGGAGTATTACTGCTCACGAATAACGGGATAACTTAGTTTCTATCTTTTTTGAAGCGAAAATATACAAAAATCAAACCCACAAGGATAACTAGCACAATTAAAAGAATGAGGCTATAACGGTGAGCATAGTGTACTACATGACGCCACTTTTCTCCCAGTTCTAATCCTAACTTGATAAAGGTGAAACTCCATAATAATGCTCCTGAATATGCATAAAGGCAAAAAGTCCAAAATCGAAAACGAGAAATACCCGCTAAATAGGCAGTAACATGGCGAACCCCAGGAATAAAATAGCCAATAAATAATAAGGCAGGACCAATCTTCTGAAACAAAATCTGTGTTCGATTTATTTTATTTTCTGTAATATGTATTTTCGGACCAAATTTCTTTAAAAACGGAATCCCAAGTTTCACTCCTAACAAATAACTAATAGTAATACCAATTGACGATCCAATCCATGCACTTAGTAACGCAAGCAGAAATTTCATTTCCCCTTTATATACATAGTATCCTACAAACGTTAATAGCGTTTCATCAGGTATCGGCAACCCGATAATTCCACCAACTAAAGCAATAATAATTCCGAAATATCCAAAATGCGAAATGAGATAATGTAATTGATGTTCTATTTGTAATCACCGTCCACTCATACCAATTGCGAGCTAGCATCTTAATCATTAAGACACCTTTTAAACACAAATTGTATACCTCCTAGTATTATCCCAAAAAAAAACATTAAAATTCTAATCGCATAACTTATCTTCAATTATAAAATGCAGTCCTCATCTTTTTTCTATGTTTTCAAAATGAAACTCCATTGATTTTTCTTTCCCATCCAAATATAGTTAATTCAGATAAAAATTTTGTATTGTGCTAATAATGGTCTTAATTCAATAATAAATATATTTAAAATTATGATAAATTAAAATATATAGGATTGCACAAAAAACGTTTGGAGTGTTTACAAATGGTATACAAAGATATTATTAAAAAGATTCATGATGCACCTACTGATTATGACTTTAGTACATTAACTGATTCTATTATTGAGGAAGAATCCATGCTTAACGGTGTACCCCAAGATTATATTTCCTTCTTAAAGGAAGTGGGCTATGGATCTGTTTCCAATTCCTATTTTATGTTCTACGGGGGACTTATTGAAGCAGATGAAATATATGATGCGGATGACAATCCAGAACTGAAAAATGTTTTACTATTTGGTGATAACTTTTCCGGCGATGCTATAGGGTTTCATATAACAAATAACTGGAAAATTATTGAGATTTGGCATGAAGACGTATCAATCGTACCAAGGGAGGAAAAGAGTTTTACAGAATTGGTTCAAAACATATTTTCGAAAGAGCTTTAAGTTAGTAGTTACTTGATATAAAGCAGAAAAACATTCCACTAATGCAGCTGTGGAATGTTTTTCTCTAATTAAACTTACTTTCTAACCTTTACTCATTAATCCTTTTCTTCTTTTACCAACCCAGGACTTCCCTTCATAAAATACCAAACTCACTAAACCACAAAGTAAAATAATCGGTACACTCGCTTTATATAAATCTGTAAAACTTATTGCCATCGTTTTCTCTGCATAGTGGCTAACATCATTTGAGAACACAAGAATCTCTCCCCTTACTTGCTCTTCTTTTTCTTCCACTCCTTTTGTTACTTGCTTTGTAATTTCTTCTCTTTTTACCTCTCTATATTCCACCGGAACTCCATTTAAAGCTTCATTCACTTTTTCATGAATCAATTTCTCTTTTTGTTCCTTGCTCAAGCCGAGATTGTCTTCACTTTGTTTTTTTTCAGCATTTGATTCTAAACTTTTATTTCGGATTTTTTCTTTTGTTATTTGCAATATTTTTTCTTGCTCAACCTGATCCACATGAATATTACGAACTTCCTCTTCAGCATAACGATAAACATTGTCTTTATTTACAGATAGATTATGAGTTAAAGTTGATACAAATATAGCAACAGCTAATACAATCCCTACTTGTCTCAACATCGATACAATGCTTTGGGAAGCGGTTAGTAATTCCCCTTCAAATGAAGAAGCACTTAAAATCGTAATGGGACCTACGACTAAACCATATCCAGCACCTAATATCATACAAGGAATAATAATATCTGCACTTGTTGAATCTACTCCTATCATTTGTAACCAATAATACGCTATGCTCATCACTATGAAACCCGATAAAATAATAAAAACTTTCCCAAGCTTTTTAATTAGCGTTGCAGATAGTGGGGAAACAATAAATATCATTGCTGAAATAGGTGTAACTAAAAAAGCCGCTTCCATTTCTGTTCGATATTGTATTTTTGTAAGAAAAGTCGGAAGTAAGACAGTTACTCCAACCAAAAATAGATTGCTTAATATGACCACAATAGATGCTCCAACAAAGGTTCGATCTTTAAATAGCTGCAAATTCACCATAGGCGCTGAAACTTTTCTTTGGACTAAAATAAATAACAAGAGAGAGAGAATACTAGTAATATAGCAAATCCACGCTACGTTACTCAGCCAACCCCATGTGTTCCCCTTAACTAATACAAGGGTGAAAAAGAAAATTGCAGAGCTACTTAATACTAATCCGATCCAATCTATTTTGGATTTAATACGTTCTTCATTTTTTATTTGTAGCATAACAAAGCATAAAACAACTCCAATTACACAAATCGGAATATTGACAAAAAATACCCATCTCCATCCTAAATTTTGTGTAATAATCCCGCCTATTACAGGGCCAATCGCAGCTGATAAACCTTGTGTTACTCCTAAAATACCAAGCGCAATATGCCTCTTAGCTAACGGAACTGCTGATACTCCAATTACCATACTCGTCGGAAATAAAATCGCGGCTCCTATACTTTGAATAAAGCGAGAAAAGATAAGAAAATCTCCAGTATTCGCAAATGCACAAAGTGCGGAACCACCACCAAAAACGATTAAACCAATGATGTACATCTTAGCCTTTCCAAAAATATCAGCAATACGTCCTAACGGGATTGCTAGCACCGCAATTGTCATTGTATACACATTTAATATCCATGACATTTTTTCTAATGACGTATTTACACTAGATTGTATTGCTGGTAAAGCGATGTTCATAATGGTGGTATCAATCATACAAAGAAAAATACCTAAACACATCAAAAACACTATCTTAAGCCCCCTTGATTGCTCCATTGCAATCTCCCCCTTTATAAATTAGCACTTCTTTTTATTCCTTGTTTTCCCTATCTTCTTCCAGTGTAAGTTGGACTAATTTCTTCTTTAATATCTCAACTTGCGCAGCATACGATGCAATACCAACATCAAGCGAAATCTCCTCTACAAATGTTATACCCTCTCTCCATTTCTCATATTTCAAGCGAAGATCTGCAATATATGCTTCTTTCCTTTCAATTTCTTCTTCAATCCATCTCTTCATTGTCTCTCCATCAGCATAATTACCAAAATACATTCGCATTAAAAAGTCCGAGCGTAACACATCCTTCTCTACATCAGTCTTCATATATTGATAAAACTCTTCTCTTCCTTCATCCGTTATGAAGTACATTTTTTTATTTGGCTTTCCCTCTTGCATAATAACCTCTTTTTTGATTTTCCCTTCCTTCTCTAACTGCCTTAAAGTTGGATAAATCATACCAAAGCTTCCATCGAAAAAATGAGTGAACACATCTTCAAATACAATTTTTATGTCATAGCCAGACAACTCTTTTTCCATCAATAACCCTAAAACAACATCTCTTCCTTTCATTCAAGACACCTCGCAATTCATACAATCAACAATCATATTAACAATGTTAATATGATTGTTGATTGTATATTATATTTTAGTATTTGTAAAATGTAACCAATTAAATTTTCATTTCATACCCTGTAAAGAATTTAAAACAAAAGACTATGTAGAAAAATCCTAACGGGTTCGGATTTGAAGTACAAAATTAAAAATAACCATTTAAAAAGAGGTGCAATTAGCACCTTTTTTTAAATGGTTATTTTAGCAAGTGAACTAGCACCCAAATTGGTGAACTTTTGATAATATCAGTTTATCACTAATTTGTCCTAACGGTTTCTTGGAGTTTTTCCATTACCCTTGATAAAGCTAAAATTGAATTTGTTGTTTCAAATTCTCCAACATCTAAGGAATGGTTTGCATTTTGGACAACATCAATCTTTAAATTTGATTTACTTAATTGGTCAATTTGATTTGAATTGTAATGATGGTCTTTATCCCCGATAACTAAAAGCCCTTGATGATGACTATTCAAGATTGAGTCAAAAATCGAATCAGACTTTATCAGAGGAGTGAGTAAAATCATTTTTGACTTTAAGAATTCATCTCTCTTCATTAAGTCATTCGCAATTGGAATTGTTCCGAGTGATTTTCCTAAAAAAATCGAATTGTTGTATTGCCCATTTTTTAAAGCATCTAAAATCACAGGATTAATATCATCCATTATTATTTGGGTTATTTCTTCAATATTTTTTTTCATTGTTTGCTCATCATAGGCGTAATGAATATGGAC
This sequence comes from Bacillus cereus group sp. N21, assembly GCF_016483395.1. Taxonomy (NCBI): domain Bacteria; kingdom Bacillati; phylum Bacillota; class Bacilli; order Caryophanales; family Bacillaceae; genus Bacillus; species Bacillus cereus group sp. N21. The sequence continues at coordinate 79,100 of NZ_JAEHBX010000009.1, read as the reverse complement.
AACATCGATTTTATTTTGGAGCATTACCATCGTCGAATAATAAAACAAGGGTTTATCATAATTGTAACCGGAACCTGAAAACATAAAGCAAATCGTTTTGGAACCCATTTCTATATGTGTATAACTAATCGCTTTATCGTTTGTTTGTATCTCCTTTTTCTTTCCTTTCATCATTTTCCCCTCCGAAACTTTTATAATATTATAACATAAATTACCAACTTCTCTTTTTATTTTTCTCAACTTTCGCAAAAAATAAAAAAATCAATATCACAATAATAATCCCGCCTATAAACATTTCTTAATTTACTCATTCATAACCTCCTTACTACTTAGAATTCATATTTTGTCTCTGATAATCAAGAGGAATATCCACCGCAAATTCTCTATCTGCAATTGGTGTATTTACAACAAAGGACTCCGTTTCTAAATAACCCACTACCTCTCCTTGTGCATTTCGATTTTCATATTTCAAAACAAGTCCTGTATTTCGATCAAACCAATAATGAAATATTTTTGCTTGAAATTTTTTAGCATTAGCACCTATAAATTCTCCTTGAACTACAATTGTGTCATAACCCCTATACGTTTCATGTTGGTTTACTATATTCCCCTCCTTCGCCAGCTGAATTAGTAATGTTTCCTCCACGTTTTCACCTCCCCATATTCATCCTATCTATTTATTACCTACCAACTTGAAAAAAGTTCATTTTCTTCCTGTAGAATTACATATAAAATAAAGCTAATCCTTCTATCAACTAAGAAAGATTAGCTTTATAACTCGTGCATATACACAATAAGATAATTTTCTACCTTCCCGTCCAGTGCTTTCTTATCACTTCTACGACAATTCCCGGGTTATCCCAGTGCAGCATATGTGTCGCGTCACTTTTCTATAACTGCTAAATCAAATATACATGCATAACTTCTTTAAAATTAGAAAATGCTAACAAAATCAAAACAATCAACTATAGCGAATTGGAGAATCATACATGACAAGAAAAATATTATTCTTACTTGCTTTCATATGTTTTGCAGTTCCACTTCAAACAAACGCTTTTACTTTTGCAGAACTCCCTGTTACATCAAAATCTAAGCAGTGGTATATTGAAGTTGATAAGGCTAAGGATCCTCAAGCATTACCATCAAAAGCAGATATGTTTCATTCATACAGCTTGCTTGTAAAGAATATCGGTAAGGACGTATCTAACGTATCAGTTGAAATACGTCACAATAACCCGAAATCAAAAGCCTCTTTCAAGCCTTTCAACAAGTCTGATATGAGCGTGTCATATAGTCAAACTAGTTTTACAAAAATGAAATTCCCATTATATGAAGACGCCAATTCATTTGATATTGTTATTAGCTGGGAAGAGAAAGATTTTAGTTATAATGGTCACCCCGAAAAAGCAGAAAAACAATTTACGCAAACATTTGTATTTCAGGAACAGTGAGCTCTACCGTTTAACAGGGCTTACTGTTTTTTGTTAACCTATATTAATCAAACTTGCGAATGCTCGGAACAAGTAGCGCGATTGCTACTACGACAATTGCTGCAATAGCTAGAATGATAATTGTCACAGTACCACCAATTATATTCGCCAACCAACCAACGACTAAATACCCTAACGGTAATAGTGCAAAAGACCCTAACATATCAAGACTTGCTACCCTTCCGAACGCTTCTTCTGGCACGAGTTCTTGCAAGCTCGTTTCCCATATTAGGCCAAAAATCATAATTCCAAACCCCTCTAATGCCATTAACCCTATTAATCCTGGTGCCCAAGAAACAAAAGGCATTAGTAAAAGTGCCATCCCACTAATGAGAACACCTCCATAGGCAAGCAATCCTCGTTTATGCCACCTCTGTCTCCCGCCAAAAATAAGAGCTGCCACAACAGCCCCAGCTCCAGAACACGCCATTCCAAGTCCATAAACAAACGGTTCAAACTGATGATGTATATTAAATAACCAAGGGATTAATACAACTATAATTCCCGCGTAACAAATATTAATAAATGAAAATGCTAAAATTGTAATCCATAACCATGGATGGCTTTTTAAGACAACAATTCCTTCCGTGAAATCTTTTTTCAAATTTATTTTATGATTTGCTGATTTCTGTACTTTTTTAGCTGTTACATCTTTTAAAAATAATAAACATATAAAAGACAACAAATAAGTCAATGCATCTAAACCAAATCCAATTCCAGCCGATGCAACCGAAACAATAAGACCACCAAGCGCTGGACCTATTAAACGGACACCTTGATTACTCATTTGTGTTAATGCATTAGCTGCATTGCGAATTTCCGGTACAAACACCTTTGCTCGCACTGCTGCATATGCCGGTTGAAACAGGCCTTCCATTAGTCCATATACTGCTACTAATACATATAGAATATTGATTGTTAAAGTGTCTGTAAAAATAAGTGTCGCAAGTGTTATCATCACTATGCATCGAACAATATCAGTAAATAACATTAATTTAACTCGATTCATGCGATCAACGATTAACCCAGAAAACGGTAAAACAAGAATATTCGGAAGCATATACATAGCCATCGTCATCCCCATAACCACCGTTGAACCTGTTAATGTATATACTACTACTGGAAGAATTACCATTGTAACCGAGCTTCCAAGTACAGAAAGCAGCTGACCAATCCATAAGAAAGTAAACTGCCGTGATTTTGTAACAGGTAACAATAAATTACTTACATAACTCCCCTTATTTTTTGTCTGTATTTCTCCTTGCATATGTATCCCCTTCCTCTAAACATCTTCCTTCTTTTTCCTTTTATTATAACATTTATTTTTTCTTTCTTTTCTAATAATTTAGTTTTTAGATATATCAAAAAAAATTTCAACGACATCTCCCTTCCGTTCTCTCAATCTCATAATCAATCTCTAAAAACCTCACACCAAACACCCACATTTGATGGTGCGCTGTCAAAATCTGATCAGTTTTTTCTTTTATCGTAAAAGTCTCAGCTAACGGTAATCGAATCGTAAAGAAAGGGGTATGTAAATAAATCCCTTCGTCTCCTTCTGTACTCTCTCTTAACTGACTAGTAATGATAAGATCTTTGTTATCATTACGTAATTTTAAAATACCCGTCATATTAGAAAATGGTAGCGGCAAAGCAATATTCATATATGTATCTCCTCTATATGTATGCTGTGAATAAAGAGCTACAAAGATCGTTTCATCCTGCTCATTTTTTCGAATCCATGCCCTCACATCTTCTCTACCATCTCGTTCACCTTTTACCGCAATGATATTACCATACATAGCTTCCCATCTATTTCCCATTCCTAAATGAATTTGCTGTATATGTCTACTTATTTTTTCATAGAGAAAGGCAAAGGGCCGAAACCAACGAGACCACTTAATGTTTGCTTTTAATTGATAATTTTTCGTATGCTCATAAAAATCAATGATAAGTGGAGATACTTTTCTTTCATCAAACCCCATACTATGAAAATCACTCATTTGCTCTACAAGACCTGTATACTCTTTCTTCTTTATGAAATCCTGTTGCAAAAAAAGCGTTTCCCCCACTTTCATCTTCCCTTTGATACGACTCATCGGTTTTCCATAATGAATGTAAGCTGGCACATTCTTTTCAATCATCCAGCCAATAAAAGCAGGCAATGTTACACCAATTCCATTCACAACACCATGAATCCAAACCATTTGCGTAATTGTGATCGTCATAACTTGCTTAAAGTTCCCATATGAGTATACTAACGAAAATAAAATCGTTATCATAAGTGTACTCGATGAAATGATAAGAAGGATTTTTGCAATTATCGAAGTGAATTTTGTTTTCCATACATAAACACCATAAGCATAAAGTGAGATGAGATAAATTAATACCGCAAAGAACTCGAATGTTCTTGAATAAGTAATACCAATCGCTACTGTCATCGGTGAAATAACAATAATAACCGTGATAAATTTATATAGTTTACTTTTCTTTTGTTGCTTTCTCCCAATTAAACCTACAGATAAAGGTAGTAAAAAGGCTGAATAATGAAAGTGAGCTGCTGTAAGCAAAACAATATCTGAACTAAACTGCATAATGGATATATTTGCTACAGAGGCAAAGAACCAAAAACCACCTAAAAACAAATAAATAAATCCGCTATCAATTGCCGTCTCTTCTAAAGGCTTCCATCCTCTTTCTAGTAACCTACTTACGCCGAATAATGCAATAATGCCTGTATATATAAACCAAATCATTGCAAATAAAAAATAATCTGTTATAAAGGCAAGCATCGCACTGATTGCAGCAACCGGATAAAGTAACAATACAAATTTATAAAATAAAACCTGTGACCCATCTCTTTTTTCCTTATCAACAATGCATAATGACATTGGTATAAATAAAAAAACAGATAACACTATGATACATTCAACGGGATTTAGTTTCGGCCATTCCAATATAATAAAAACCATATAACAAATAAGGCCAAGAATTATATTTTTCATCTAGTCTGATCCCTTTCTACAAACGTTCCCTTATATGAGAAAAGCGGGCCAAATAATGGATTTCGTACTTGAACATGAATTTTGTAACAGTTTAATACATCATCATAGCTCTCTATAACTTTCGCCTCTCCATATAAAAATTTGGGTAGTGGTATTTTCTTCCCAAGTATGTAAAACCATTGTTTTTTTGATGAGATATGCATTGCTCCTTCTTCATCAACATAAAAGGCAAGTGTTGATACGAGCAAGTACGGTTCACCAAAGTAATCAATAATTTCATTCTGTTTTGTATTCAGGTACATAACGGCATTGAAATAACGTTTTTTGTTATCAAACCGAAACATCCGATTCCACCTTACAAAAGCATTTCCTTTCGCATCCTCTTCAGCAATATTATGTATTGTAAACGGTACTTCTTTTCCTCTTTCTGAAAAGAACATGCGAAACTTAGATGCAACTCTTAAAAGCATTTTGACAAGAAACGATCCTTCATCAATTTCATCCATTTTCCCTTCACCTATAAAACTATTGTTTTCCGTAATTGCATAACGTTTTTGTAATTTCGGGTGTAGCTGCAGATAAGATTCTCCTAATAATACTTCATAGATGCTAGCCACGCATTTACCCCCTTCTTTTTCTCTTACAATTTTTCGCTCTTGGTAAATCACTACTGTTCATATACCCAATAATTGATAATCCAATTAATATAAAATTTAAGGCAATGGGGTTAAATGGTTGGATAAAACTCAAAATATTTGTGAATCCTGCTACTTTGGTTAGACCAATTAAAATAATAATGTGCAGCAGCAATAACTTCTGTTTTTGAAACGGCAACAACCATATGATCCCGAATCCTATTTCTAAAAAGCCAATTATTTTAAGCGAAAGAATGCTATTTTCGTTTGAACCAATAAGTACAGAAAGCATCTGTACCTCTTCTGGGTGATTAAATAATACTTTTGGCATAAGCCCTTGATACATCCATACAAAAGAAAGTAAAAAACAAATAAGCCAATACGTAATCGATTTTCTTATTAACAAGCGAGGATGCAACCCTTTTTCTAACCATAATTTTAAAGCATCAAAGCTCCATGCTGTCGCCCATCCTAATAGCGGCCGAAATACATATGAATCTATAATCCTCCCTACACCACCAAATCTCGTCTCATAATCATACTGCGTTTCAAAGCAAATCTTTTCTCCATTCGGTGTATATTTCCAATAGCCTCTTCCTATTTGTATCAATGAAAGTCTATTGTCTGTCCAAAATTTTAGCGAAGATATTCTTTCTCCTGTTTCCTTTTGGAATTCCCCTACCGATTCCCCTTCACCAACTATTTCAAGCCCAAAACCGATTTTTGTTTTGTATAAAAAACGTTGTGGTTCATCATCTTGTTTCTCTAAATATGATATTTCAGTAAAGCGAGCATCCCACTCTGTATGTAACATCGGATCTTGCGTATACTTCCATAATTCATCCATTGATGTTAGCATTTCTGTTTGAACATAAATCGGTTTCTTCCTCTTCATCCTCTCTCCCTCCACTCCCTCTATATCACTAATGTATACGTAAAATTCGATTCTATCTATATTTTTCAAATAATTCTTTCATTACACGAAAAGACTTAATTTTCAAAATATTAACAAAGCACTTGATTTCCTAAAATATTTTAATTATTATAAAACAAATGTTACCAAACAACTTTATAAACCAAACACTCTCGCCCAAAACGTGAGATAGAGGTTGCAACGCTTATAAGTATTCTAAAGGAGACACAGAGATGTCGATGAATTTAGAAAAAAGGAAGTGTTGCCGAAATTAATAAATTTCTCTGCATTTATTAATTGGGGCTGTTTTCGAATAGAAACAGAACTGTCATATGTACAGACGTGTATATATGAAGAGCTATCTACAAAAAAGAGATATCATGCTTTATATGATATTCTTTTTTGGCGGTTTTTTTATTAGCTCCTTTTTCTGTTTCCCTTTTCCTGTAACAGCACCATCCTCACCTATTTGAGATGGTGTTTTTTTGTTTTTCTTTCCGGTAACTACAGGAATATTTAGGGACTTATACATCTCTCTTATATGTTTTTTACACCTTTCCTGATTAATTAATAAAAATGGATGAAAGAAGGAATTTGTAATGGAAACGATTGTTCAAAAATTCGGTGGTACTTCTGTCGGAAGTATTCAGCGCATTCAACATGTAGCAAATTTAATTATTGAAGAATATGAACGAGGGAACGGTGTTGTTACAGTTGTATCTGCAATGGGAAAAAGCACAGATGAGCTTGTCGCACTTGCTACTGCTATTACCGAAAATCCGAGTAAACGTGAAATGGACATGCTTTTAACAACTGGCGAACAAGTTACCATTTCTTTATTAACAATGGCGCTGCAAGCAAAAGGATACGACGCTATTTCACTAACTGGGTGGCAAGCTGGTATTACGACTGAATCTGTACATGGAAGTGCAAGAATCTCTGATATTAATACTGAACGCATTCAATCCCTTTTACAAGAAGGAACAATTGTAATCGTTGCTGGCTTCCAAGGACTAAGTAAAGAGAACGAAATTACCACACTAGGCCGCGGTGGTTCTGATACAACTGCTGTTGCATTAGCAGCTGCGCTGAAAGCGAAAAAATGTGATATTTACACAGACGTAACAGGTGTATACACGACTGATCCACGCGTTGTAAAAGACTCATATAAATTAGATGAAATTTCTTATGATGAAATGTTAGAGCTCGCAAATCTTGGTGCTGGTGTACTGCATCCACGTGCTGTTGAATTCGCGAAAAATCATAACGTAGTTTTAGAAGTTCGTTCAAGTATGGAACAAGAAAACGGAACAATTGTAAGGGGAGAATGTAACATGGAACAACAATCAATCGTAAAAGGTATTGCATTTGAAGATAATATTACACGCGTAACAATTAAAGGATTAGAACAAGGAGCACTTTCAACTGTTTTCTCTACGTTGGCTACCGCTCACATTAATGTTGATATTATTATTCAAAGTATTACAAATGAAGGTACTGTACATCTATCCTTCTCTATTCATTCGGGTGACTTAAGAGAAACATTAGAAGTATTAGAACAAAATCAAGAAGCACTTCACTATGAATCTGTAGAATATGAAAATCATCTAGTAAAAGTATCAATTGTTGGATCTGGCATGGTATCCAATCCAGGTGTTGCCGCTGACATGTTCTCTACATTAAAAGACGAAAATATTCATATTAAAATGGTAAGTACATCTGAAATTAAAGTATCTGTTGTCATTGATCGTCTACATTTAGTAGATGGTGTAGAAGCTCTTCATCAATCTTTTATGGCAAAAATTGAACCGATGGTACAAATGAATTAATTTCATTTTCAAAAATAACAACAAGGAATATTTCTTTGTTGTTATTTTTTTATCTATCAAAATCGTATTATGTTACACTATTACATGTGAAATATTTTCCAAATCATTTTAATGAGACAAAAAACATGTAAAGACGGATACATAATGAGAACAGAAAATATTCTTTTAGTAGATGACGAGCAAGGTATATTAGATATGTTGGTACTAACCTTAAAGAAAGAAAATTTCATTCATGTAACAACCGCTCTAAACGGAAGTGAGACGTTAAACTTAGTTAAAAATCATCCATTCGATATTATCTTACTCGATGTTATGCTACCAGATATAGACGGCTTCGAATTATGTAGACAAATACGAAACTATACAAATACCCCTATTCTATTTGTGACAGCGCGCTCTAGTGACTTAGATAAATTAACAGGCCTCGGAATTGGTGGGGATGATTACATAACAAAACCATTTAACCCTTTAGAAGTAGCTGCTCGAATTAACGTACAATTACGCAGACAAAGTATGCTGCTAAATAACCGCCAAGCAGAACATTCAAACTTACATTTTGAATCCTTTTCTCTATATCCAAGCGAGGGACTGATAACAGTAAACGGAAAATCTGTACATTGCACTGCTAAAGAACTAGAATTACTTACTTTCTTATGCACACATCCAAATCGGATTTTTACAGCTGAGCAATTATATGAACAAGTGTGGGGACTTACTTCTATGGGTGATGATAAAACAGTAGTCATGCATATTTCTAAATTACGTAAAAAAATAGAAGAAGATCCTAAATCCCCTACATACATTGTTAATTTGAGAGGAATTGGCTATAAATTTATCCCGCATACTAAGGAGCAACAAAAATGAAAATTGGTTTCCGACTAGGCTTTCATTTTATTCGTAGTTTATTTATCGGTACTTTTTTTATGGGGATTTTCATGGCCATCTTCATGGAAGGCATACTACCTCTTATCGGAATAAGCAAAGAGAACAAAGACACGGAAGCTCTTATCGTTTTTTGCCTCTTTGTATGTACTCTTATTTTAGGCGCTATTTTATATGGATGGCATATCGGGAAACCTTTATTTCGAATAATTTCATGGATTAACCATCTAGCAGAAGGCTCTTATGTAACTCCAGAAAGTACGAAACAAATGTACAATAAAAAACAGGAAAATTAAAAGGCCCTTATCGCTTATATAAAGACGTCTTTCTAAATATAGAACATTTAACAAATAGATTACGAGAAATAGAGAATGAACGAGAACAACTTGAGAAAATGAAACGCGAATGGATGGCAGGAATCTCTCATGATTTAAAGACACCTCTCACTTATATTACAGGATACAGTGCACTTATGTTATCACCCGACCATGAATGGAGTGAGGAAGAAAAAGAGAAGTTTCTGCAAGAGATTCAACAAAAAGGGGACCATATGAAGGAGTTAATTGAAGACTTAAACCTCTCGTTCCGCCTTCATGATTCACAAATCCCGCTAAAAAAAGAAGAAATAAATATCATTGAATTTACAAGAAGAATGATAGCTGATATGACAAATGATCCACGATCTGAACACTATCATTTTAGCTTTCACGCAGACAAAACGAACATTATTATTCCTATTGATACAAAATTACTACATCGCTCTTTGCAAAATTTATTTATGAACGCCGTTTTACATAACCCTGTAGAAACAAAGATCCATACCTCGATTCTATTAGAGGACACTGTACATATTATAATAGAAGATACTGGCGTCGGTATGGATGAAATGACAGTTCAAAATCTATTTAAACAGTACTACCGAGGTACAACTACAAACGTTTCAAATGAAGGAACTGGTTTAGGAATGGCTATCGCCCAAAAAATTTTAACGGCACATGGTGGAACCATTCAAGTAAACAGTGAAATAGAAAAAGGAACAACGATTCATATTACCCTTCCAACTCTATAGTACTTATTATCGACAAAAATATAGTTTTATTAAAGTGACGATTACTTTCGTTCAATTTAGTAGCACAAACGTAAGTAAAATTTATTCACACGCTAAAAAACCAATCTCTCATTCTAATACACGAGAAATTGGTTTTTTTATTCTTTACAAATTAAATCGTTCTAAAACTTTTCATTCGTTACCTATATTCATCTTCCAAAAAAGACACCTATAAGGGAATAGATAATGATCGTTGAAAATAAAATCGTCATATGGAAAAGAGAAAAAATAAACAATGATTTTGCCCATTTCTCTGAATCCATCTTTTTATAACCATAAATGCTTAAAACAAGCCATAAAATACTTAAAAGAAGCGCTACTAGCATAAGACCAATGCTTAAAGATCCTAAAAGAACACTTATTCCAATTAAAACAATTAAATAGATATTCGTTTGTATATATGTTCTTTTAACACCTTTGACTACTGGAAGCATCGGAACCTTTGCAGCCTTATACTCATCATGTTTGCGAATAGCTATGGCGTAAAAATGAGGCATTTGCCAAATAACCATTATGATAAAAAGCCCAATAATAGCCGGATGCATTATATCCGGATAAATAGCAGCCCAGCCAATGAGTGGCGGCATTGCCCCTGAAACACTTCCAATTTCTGTGTTGTAAATTGTTCTTCTCTTACTCCACATTGTATACGGTACAACATACAAAAATAAGCCTAAAAACCCTAATAAGGCTGCTAAATATGTGGTTAGTGCAAGAAATACTAACCCGGAGATTGTCATCAATATTCCAAGCCACAATACAGCCTTAGGGCTTATTTCTCCGGTTACAGTTGGTCTCTTTTTGGTTCTCTCCATAATCGAATCAATATCACGATCATACAGATTATTAAAAGCCCCTGCTGCACCTATGATTAAAATAGAACCGATGAAAGCAAATATAATCACTGGAATTTTCTCAAACGGGCTAATCTTATATTTATATAAAGCCAATGTTAACCCAGCAAACATGGGGACCAAATTCGATTTAATAATTCCGGTTTTAACCGTTTGGGCTAAAATGTTCGATAACTGTCGTTTCGAATTCGAATTTGTTAATTCTTTTTTCCTTCGCATGACACCCTGTACTCCTTTTCATTAGACGTTTTTACCATGTATATAGTATTAATATACTCCCCGGTATATTAATACTATATGATATTCCTGTCAAGAAAAAGAGAGTATACAGTGCACCGATGAAGAACAATCTAGAATAATTTAAAAAGTTTAAATAAACACACCTATAAAGAGATTTATACTGTACAAACATATTCTAAGTAGAGCGAGAGTATCCATTCAGAATGTATCTTTCATAATCGAACTTTATTTTTTAAAGCTGTTTCACACTCTCATTACGTTTTAACTCAATCGTTCCTGTCATAGACTGCACCGTTAACTTTGTATCATTCCCTTTTCCAGTTCCTATACGACCTTTTACCTTATGATTGTTTCCTTTTTCACCAGTTGAAAGTGAAAATTCATTTTTTATTTGGCCCGCACGCGTTGACAAGTCAACCTCTAGATTTTTTGGCTCTCTCTTAAAGTTTATATTTATATGAGATGATTCGGTTTTTATTTTACTTTCATTTTTTAAATTTGAAACAGCGGATACATTCACCTCTCCCGTATCGTTTTGAATATCGAAGCTTCCTTCCACTCCCTGTAACGTAATCCCTCCTGATTTGGAAACTCCTTTTATATTGTTTCCTTTATACTCTTTTATTGTCATATCACTTGAATCGCTATACAAATTCAATTGTTCAGATGCTATATTTTCACCTATTACCTCACCTGACTCTGTTTTAACATCTATTTTTTCATATGTTTTTTCAGGAAGGTATATATGCACAGTAGCTGTTTTTAAATTTACAATGGATGCAGAGTGTTCTGTAATAACTTCTAATTTCTCCCCATTCTCTTTCACTTTTACATCTTTTATCTCTCCTATATCAACTTTAATATCTGTTTCTGTTGTAGAATGGAGTTTAATATTTTCTCCTACTGTTTTTATATAAATCTCATTTATATTTTTCACGGCGAACTGTTTAGAGACTGGCGCTTCACTCTCTTTTGTACCACAAGCTACTATACTTAAAGTCATTAGACTTATAGATGAAAATAAATATACTTTCTCTTTGATACCCTTCATTACATCACCCCTCTTGACTACTTACTTGAATATTAGCCGTAGCCTTCCCATTTGCTGTAACTGTCCAATTAATGCAATACTTAGCAATAAGATAGATAACCCTATATACAAAATAGCGTATGATGTTGATATTCCTAAGAAGTCTACATATGGAAGATGATTCACTGGCCCTAAATACCATAAAAGTATATACATGACTTCAAACAATTTATGCGTTCGGCTCCACACTCCAAATACTAACGCTATCGTTGGAATGAACACTATACCGCTAAGCCAAGAAAACAAGAATGAAATATCTTCAATTAATATAAATTGAATGATAAGACCACTGGAGATAATGAGACCCACGATAACACCTGAAATCCATGTTGCAAAAAACTTATACAATGGGGAACAACTCGAAATAATAATTTGATCCGTACCATAGTATTTTTCTCTCGTCATCATCTGTGACCAAATTGCAATTGGCCAAATTATAATAATAGGTAGCCATCCTTTTGATATATCTACCGGACATATCAATCCAAATGCTATAAGCCCAATCGCAATTACATACCACCAAATCGTAAACCCTTTTAACATAATCGATAGCTCCGCTTTAATTAAACGAAACATACTAATGCTCTTTGTTTTCGTTATAGAAGTCAATATAAAAGAGTTATGATTTTGTTCATTCACAGCGATTGTTTTCTTATTCCCTTCAACCTCTCTTACCTTTTCCTTTACTTTGGTAAATGTAAGAAATCTATTAAACACAAGGGACGTTAGCCAAATTAGTAACATCGCCATTCCAATCCAAACCAAACTTGTTACAAGTATTTCTGCATCCCAAGTCAATCCATCCCAGTGAAATGTTTTAATCTTTCCCTCTACCGGGTTATACCCGAATCCTCCACCATTTGTTCCTCTTAAAAATTCATATTCTCTCATTGCATCATGTATCATATCAGAACGAATGATTCCTAAACCAAATACATCTAAATAACGATTTGACATTTCAAACGACATAATCGCTAATAACACCCACAAGAAAAAGAACACAATATTGCCTACTACACCTTTTAGGCCAGGAAACACATCAAAAAAAGTTGTGAATGCCGCTAGAAGCAATAATGAAGGAAATACAATATAAAAGAGTGGATATAAATAACCACCTAATTGAAACGAAAGGTCTTCCCCACGTATAAATTGCATTACCATAAAAGCAATGATAAATACCGTCTCAATGACCACTAAAACAATAAAATTAGAAATCGTTTTACTGAAAATATATTGAAATTTACTTATAGGTGAAGCTGCAATCAATTGCCCTACTCCTAACTGTTGATCGTCTGAAATTTGACTTCTTAACATATAAAAACCAAGCAACCAAATAAATAAAGTAGAAGTCATTGCTCCCATACCACCAAGCCAATTTGAATTATATATTCCTCTAACTCCACCAAGATAAAATATTTCATAGCCTGCTGAAGCTGCTGGCACACAAGCATACCCCAAAAAAATCGTTAATCCAATTACAATTAGAAATGGATAACTTCTCATTTGTCTAATTAAATTGTTTTTAATGAAATAAAATAGATTATATACATTGTTCAATTTTATGCCCTTCTTTCGAAGAAACATAATATAAGTAAGCATCCTCAAGAGAGGCTGCGATTATATGTGCTTTAGCACTAGGCGCATTGCTGGAAACGATGCGTGCATGAATTCCATCACTCCGGTGAATCGCGCTGCTTACTATATATTTCTTTTGAACATGATGTAACTCAGAAGCTGGTATAACCCATACCCATACTTTCCCCTCCACATGCTTTAATAGTTGTTCAGGACGCATATGGGCTAATACATTCCCTTTTGATAATAAAGCTATATCACTCGCAATCGATTCAATATCCGTTACAATATGTGTCGATAAAATAACGATTCTATTAGAAGAAAGACTAGATAATAAATTTCTAAACCGAATTCGTTCTTCAGGGTCCAATCCTACTGTCGGCTCATCTACAATCAATAATTTCGGATCATTTAATAGCGCCTGTGCAATTCCAACTCTTTGCCGCATTCCACCTGAATAGCTACCTAATAGTCGTTTCCGGTCATTCATTAAGTTCAGCGCTTCAAGCAATTCATTGATCCGCTTTTTAGAAGAACTCATTGATAAACCTTTCGTCGCTGCTATATACTCTAAAAACTCGATTGCGTTCATATTTGGATATACACCAAAGTCTTGCGGTAAATATCCGAGTTGTGAACGTAACAACTTCGGTTTCTTTTGAATATTTTCCCCATCCCATATCACACTACCATTCGTCGGTTGTTCAATTGTTGCTAACATACGCATAAGTGTAGACTTCCCCGCACCGTTCGGGCCTAAAAGTCCTAATACTCCTGGTTTTAAATGTAAACTACAATCATTCAATGCTATTTTCTCACCATATTTTTTTGTTACGTGGTCAATTATTAATTCCATCACGTTACCTCCTCACTTTATGAAACAAGTGTAAATTTTTATCACTTACGTTTTCTTATTTTCATTGTAGGTGGTGAAAGTAAAATCTAAGTAAAATCTAGGAAAAATTAGTTTAAAATATAAAACTAGTAAACATAATTTCTAAAGCTCAATTTATACATGCTCATAAAAAAAGATTCCGAAACAGATTATATGTAAATCCGTTTCAGAATCTTTTCTGGAACGAGGCAGCGAAATCGAATTTTGCTAGCCCCATCTTCTATCTTTTAAGTAAAAAACATGATTCCGTCTCTTTTATCTTTTCTCAAACACAATCAAACATGTACTATTCGGCAATGCTATTTGTTCACCATGTTCATCATACAATGTAACCTTTTGCGATAAATGTTCTATATAACCTTCTAGAAGGTACTGCTTGGCCTCAATTACTTTTACATTCTCTGAACCTACAACACTCTCTACAAAATCAATATATTCTTGAAGTGTGAATACACCAAATTGTTCTTGCACCTCATGTGGATACGCTTCTTCTCCCCACGTATACGTATATAAAAATTCCATTGCATCATTAACTGGCATTCTTACTCGATCCACATCTAATATATTCACCTTAATTTGTCGCCCTTGAAAATCACGTTGATAATTTTTTAAGAAAGGCATAGCAGTTTCATCATGAAAATGTAATTCACACCATTCTTTACTTTCTGTCTTTACTCCATCACGAATAATCCAACGTCCTTCAGGAGTCAATACTCGAAATACACTTCTCACTAGACGTTCCATTGTCGCAACATTAAATTTCTTACCATCTGTTTCTCCGTAAGAAAAAATCTCATGATTTACTGAACCACAATGAACTGTAGAAATACTTTCCGGATGGAATGTATCTGCAAGATGTAAAGCATCGCCTAGTGTAACTTCCCAGTTGTAGCCTTTTTCGTATTTATCACTTGTTAACTTCTCAATTACATTTCGTGATAAATCTATTCCAATAACCGATTTATTCGGATAAACCTCTTTAAATT
This sequence comes from Bacillus cereus group sp. N21, assembly GCF_016483395.1. Lineage (NCBI taxonomy): Bacteria > Bacillati > Bacillota > Bacilli > Caryophanales > Bacillaceae > Bacillus > Bacillus cereus group sp. N21. Next base: position 63,598 of record NZ_JAEHBX010000009.1, on the reverse strand, counting down.
TATTCATCATTACGCCCCCACCGGGACCAATTTCTACTATTGTATCTCCTACTACATATGGAAGAACCACAACTTTATCATCTACACTTCCATTCATATGCGAAAGATATTCTTCCTCATTTTCCAATCGATCAAACACATCCCGGCGTAAGCCAAATATTTCACATAACATCATGACAGCTTGTTCATAATGAGCATTATTTTCTTTTTTACAGGCTAAACAAAATTCGATGAGTGTTTTTCCAACCTCACTTGTTCCAAAACCAATTGTTAATACGTTTTCAGTTTCCTTTAATTCAGGATACATTTCTGATTGAGGAATTCGACTCATATTTAGCAATTCTACTATTGATACACTTCGCAATACTTTTTCAATTGCTCGTTTCGTATAAATATTTAAGTATTTATCTCCCTCTCTCTCATAATACAATGCGTCCATAAGAGGCTGGAAACTGATATGATCTATATTCTTCTGAGTAATATGTTGGTAGGCTAATGCAAATACTTTCACGAATTCTTCAAAACTAAAATGAGTTAATGCTGCTTCTACATACCAAAGGTCATAATCAAATAAAACTGTAAACATTTCTTCTAACCTATCATTCATAATTGAATCATACTCTTGAACAAAATATGTATCGTTAGGTGAAGCATTCGTACGTAACCGCCGAATTCGCTGCTTTACACTATATTCAATCAATTCTCCGCAAAGTATTTGTTCAATACGTTCATATACCTCTTCCTTCACTCTTATCCATAACTTATCAGATACCCCGGTAATAATACATTCATTTAAAACACGAAGCACTTCACGCAGTTCATCTTTTTGAATCACACCTCGCTGCCATAATCTTACCAGTTCGTCATGAGAAGTCATGGATACTTCTCCTCGTAATACTTGCCCTATTAATCCATGCATACGAATAAGTGTAAACGTTACATCATCATATGGAAAATAGCGTCTATAAATATAAGCTGAATCTTCGTTATGTGCTAAAAACGATACCCCTAAATCCTTCCACTTCTTGCGCTGCGTTACAGAACCACACTTCGATACTTCACTCCAGCATAATACAGTTTCTACACGAGCACGAATACCGTATGAAGCATTCATTTTTTCTAAATGCCTTAGCGTCCGTTCCACATACTCTAATATACTTCGGTAATTCCTTTCTACACTCACCACTCCATATTCTTCCAATAAAAATCCTAACCATATATTCGCTTCTTTCGTATACATGTTTCCATTTCGTACTTCTTCTATTGCATGTAAACTATGTAACATACTTTTCTCCCCCTTTTGGTTATCCAATAAACATTCTGTCAGAGACATATATAAATTAAATGCGTAACCTGTATCCTAATAGCCGAACTACTACATACATGTTATTTCAAATTCCAGTCTATCACACAATTAGTTTTTATTTTTTTGATAATGTACAGCATTCCAATTTACGAAACATAAAAAACATCCAAAAATATCATGTGTCTCTTTTTTCTGCTTTATATACCACAGAAAAAGATATCTCTTGATATTTCGGATGTTTTTTGAAGAGTTTCATACCTCAAAACTAATGAAAAGATAGAGCTAATTTAAATCATGTTTGGTAAACTTATGAATCAACAGTCCCCGTTCAAAAAATAATTCGATGCATTCTTTATTAAAACAAGTGAATGTTTTCCTTCTTACACGCTTCACGCATTTCATCAGGCCATACAGAAGTTTGAACCTCACCGATATGCGCTTTACGTAAGAAGTACATGCACATTCTTGATTGTCCAATGCCACCACCAATTGTAAGCGGGAGCACGTCTTCTAAAATTCCTTTATGGAAATCGTAATCACGTTTGAAATCTTCGCCTTTCTTCGTTAACTGTTCATCAAGTGATTTACTATCAACGCGAATTCCCATTGATGATAATTCAAATGAAGATTGCAGTACTGGATGCCAGAATAAAATATCTCCGTTTAATTTCCAATCGTCATAGTCAGATGCGCGTCCATCATGCTTTTCACCAGAGCGAAGTGCATCGCCAATTCCGATAATAAAGACTGCACCATGCTCTTTCGCAATCGCGTGCTCACGATCTTTCGGCGTTAACTCTGGATATTTATCTTCTAATTCTTGAGATGTGATAAATACGATATCTTCCGGTAAATACTTCCCAAGGAACGGATATTTTTCAAACAAATGATCTTCTAAATCTTTGAATATTCCATAAATTGTACGTACTGTTTCTTGTAAGTAATCCACTGTACGCCATTCTTTTCGAACAATTTTTTCCCAATCCCATTGGTCAACGTAAATGGAATGCGTTGCATCAAGTTCCTCATCACGGCGAATCGCGTTCATGTTTGTATATAAACCTTCACCAGCTTCGTAACCATATTCATGTAGTGCAAATCGTTTCCATTTCGCTAGTGAATGAACAATTTCTAATTCTTCTCCTGAGTGAAGCATATCAAATTCAATTGGACGTTCTACACCGTTTAGGTGATCGTTTAAACCTGATTTTTTCGTTACGAATAATGGTGCAGATACGCGGAATAGTCCAAGACGTTTTGCTAATTGATCCTCAAAAAATGTTTTAACTTCCTTAATTGCGATTTGTGTCTCTCTTACTGTCATTAATGATTGATACATGTTGGTTTCCTCCTAAAATGTTTGGATGTAGTGGAAAGAAGCCAACAAAAAAAGCCCTTCTTTCCCAAAAAACTGGGACGAAAGGCTTTGGTTCCGCGGTACCACCCAAATTAGCAACAGAGGTTGCTCACTTATTCAGTACGGAGATTAGAGAAATCTCGATACTGTTCTTCTTGTAACGGCGAAGTTTCCGGCTAAGTCTACTTTCCTCTAAAGGATTTCGGTTAGCGACTCCAGGAGGTTCTTCATAACAGGCTTCGTATCAGGCTCACACCACCCCTGACTCGCTTTGACTACATCCTACTACTACTCATCCTTTCATAGTCGTTTTGTTGTCACATCTCTGAAACATTTTATTAATGATTATTCTATACAAAAAAACAAGAAAGTCAACAAAAAGTTTGAAAATATTTTTCAATTCTTTATTTTACGGCTTTATTGATTGTTGTAAATAAAACATCTTTATAAAGTAAAACTTTAATTAGCGGTGGGGGCTTCATCCCCCACCTATCTCCTTTGCTTTTGCTGAATTTTGAGGTGTGAATCTTACCTTTCACGAATAGCGGGATAAAATTTATCGCTTCTTTTGTGGCTTCAATCCAAAAAATAATTTACTCAACGTAACCATCATGTATATGACAAGTAGTGTAATTGTCCGAAAAACAGAATCCATTGTATTTCTCATAAATTTCATTTTCTTTATAATTTTTATCATATGTAATAACATTCTACAATTCGAATAAATCTATACAAATTTCGATAATGATTTCATAATGCATCAAATTACTTCCCATTTTATGATATACTAGAGCATTCAGTTGTTTGTTCTGATCAGCAACTGTTAGGAACAAACATAGTCATGGATCGAGATTATATTTCAAAGACATTGACTACTATCAAAGTAGATTTTCTATAATAATAACGGAGTGATTATATGAGTAAAACGAAAGCTAAAGCTAAGAAGGGGACAGGTCAAGGAACAGGAAGTAAAGGCTGGAACCGCTGGCAATCTAGCGCTAAGAAAAAGAAAAATGCGAAACCTTATAAAAGTAAAGGTACAAAAAATAGTTAACAAAAATATATGATCCACTTACTTTGCTCGAAAAAGAATGTAATTATTACGTTCATAATGAAAAAAGCTATTCTTTGGCATTTACGAAAGAATAGCTTTTATTTCCTTAAAACCCTCTAATATTTACGATGTTAAATCATAAGAATCTCTCTAATTTCTTCCTCCGTAATCGAAGATAGCTTCTCCTGACCTGGCTCAATCACTTCTGCAATTAAATTCTTCTTGCTCTCTTGCAACTCATTCATTTTTTCTTCAATCGTGCCATGCGCTACTAATTTGATCACTTGTACAGTATTCTTTTGTCCCATTCGATAAGCACGGTCTGCCGCTTGCTGTTCGACTGCAGGGTTCCACCATAAATCGTACAATATAACGGTATCCGCTCCTGTTAAATTGAGACCAGTACCACCAGCCCTTAAAGAAATAAGGAACAAATCCCCCTCTCCTTCGTTAAACCGATTGCATAACTCTACACGTTCAAACGCCGGAGTATTCCCATCTAAATAAAAATACGGGACAGCTTGACGGTTTAACTCCCGTCCAATGATGGAAAGCATCTTCGTGAACTGTGAAAATATAAGAATTCTCTTCCCTGTACTTCTGCACTCCTCCACAATTTCTAGAAGCTGTTCAAATTTAGCTGAACTCCCCCTATAGTCATCGACAAACAAACCTGGGTGACAACAAATCTGCCGAAGTCTCGTCAAACCAGCCAAAATTCTAATTTTGTTTTTACGCAATGTATCTTTGTTTAAATGCTTTAATGTTTCTTCTCTCAACTTTGCTAAATAAGCTGCATAAAGCTTTTTTTGATCTGGTAGTAGTTCAGATGATTGTAAGTGCTCTATTTTCTCTGGTAATTCTTGCAAGACTTCTTCTTTTAAACGACGTAACACGAACGGCTTCACCCGTTTTGCAATGTTTTCACGCCTCAAGTCTCCAAACTCTTTTCTTCCTGGAAGCAATTCCGGGAATACTACATAGAAAATAGACCAAAGTTCCTCTAATGAATTCTCTACAGGAGTTCCAGTCAGTGCAAAACGATACTCTGCTTGAATCGCTTTCACTGCTTTTGCAGTTTGCGTCGTATGATTTTTAAATGCTTGTGCTTCATCAAGAAATAACGTATGGAATGGCTGTGCATATAACTTTACATCTCTTCGTAACAAAGGATACGACGTAATAATAACGTCAAACTTTGTAGCATATTTTAAAATATTTCGGCGTTCTGTTTGATTTCCATCCACAATAATAGCTCGAATATCTGGAGCAAATTTCTTTAATTCACTTAGCCAATTATAAACTAAAGAAGACGGCGATACGACTAATACAGGTAGCTTCTTCTCTCGAATTTCAGGCAAAATAGAAGCGATAAAAGTAATGCTTTGCAGCGTTTTACCAAGTCCCATATCATCTGCTAATATGCCACCAAAACGATAATATGCGAGTGTCTTCATCCATTCAAATCCATATTTTTGATATTCCCTAAGGACTGTAGCTAAGCTATCTGGTACAGTAAACTTTAGATTTTTAGGGCTTTGAATGTTTTCTACCAACTCTTGAACAGATTGATCTACACTCAAAACATTTCCTTCTTGAAGTGAACTCATCCATTTTACACTGCGCACGAGCGGTACATTCACTTCTTCTCCTTTTAGAATTTCTTTGCGAATACCCGATTCCTTTATAAACTGGTTAATCTCATTAAACTCCTCGCTCTCTAGGGATAGCAAGGAACCGTTCGCTAATCGATAATATTTACGTTTCTCCTCAAGTGCTGCTAATACACCTTTAATCTCAGCTTCCGGAATTCCTTTTATATCAAAACTGAATGATAACCAATCAATTCGCTCTTTCCGCCTTACCCTTATGAGAGGTGCACTGTTTCCTCTATGAATGCGCAACTTAATAGCTGTAGTCGCATAAATCTCCAGTAAACCTTTCAAATTCGGAACAACGTGATATAAAAAATTATATTCCGCTTCCTCATTATGCATAAAATAACCGCCTTCTGTTTTCGCGAAGGCACTCTCATTCATAATTTCTAAAATTTCTTGTTCTTTTTTCTCCTCCCGATTGAAAACTGAAGGTTGTCCATCCTCTTCTAACGGATTGATAACAACATTTCCATATTGGAATTCTAGTCCTGCCAGTAACCGATCCTTGACTCGATCTAAAAACAATTTGGCTTTGAGAAGTGTTTTTTCAATGCGTTCCGATACAACCTCATCAATCCGAACGTTACCAAGCTTCATTAAACCTGGTACTACTTTCGCTACGAAATGTTCCATTTTCTCAATTGAAATATGAAATTGATTACTTCTAGAACGATTCATCATTCTCTTTAATTCAATAAGCCGATTACAATCCTCCACGTTTAAACGATATAGCTTCCCTCCAAAAAGAGCATAACTATATGTATCCATTACTTGAACTTGTTGTAACCCACTAATCTCAAGTATATATCCCCCATTTACACCTTTATTGAACTCAAAATTTATAGGTAATAATCCTTTTGAGACATGTACACCATGAAATGATTTTCCATCATGCTCAACCGTTACAAATGAAGTAGCGGAAAGCAGTGAAAGCATATAATCCCAGGACGCAGGTGGAATTAAAATCATACTTTCATCTTGTTCAGCGTTTATTTGCAACGATTCTACATACATTTTTTCATTTCGGTAAATTTGAATCAGTTGTTGAATAACAGCATCCGTTTCTGGCTGAAAACTATAAGCATCTGACGTGTAAGTAAAATTATTTGAACATATGAAAGGCTCTCTTTGTTCCACTCTATTAAGAAACTCTCTAAGCTTATATACAGTGTATAACTTCTCTAACTTTACCTGAATACCAAACAGCGCCCCCCCGTTTTTAGAAGATACTGGAATACAAAAGAATTCCACATCAAGTATTTTTCGTGTATCAAATCGGTGTTGCTTACTTTTAGGTCGCAGTGGCTTTTCATCAAATAAATCCAACATACCACTCGCTAGTTGAGCATCTTTAGAGTTCATGGGATCTTTTTTTGAATTAACTTCTAACGATTGTCCACTTCGTTGAAAATTATTTATATATAGTAATGCAGCTGCAATATGTTGACAATATGTATGAAAAGAAGCAAGTGAAGGACAACTGCATTCCCCAACAATACCACCATTATGAGCGGTTTCTATCTTGACATAGAAATCTCCGTTCCCCTTCACTGTTGCCTCACAAATATTTCTCTGAGTATCGTAATTAGTAATATCAACCTTGTCTGTCTTATAATAGGCCTCACCCTTTTTATATGAGATTTCTCCACATAATCGTTTAATTATTGTTTTATTTAATGTAAAGCTCATTATTTTGACCCTTCCCTAAAAATAAAAAATTTATCTTTCTTAACGTTATATAAAAAAAACATTAGAATACAAACATTTCTAATGTTTTTTATCTACTCTTATACAACATTTTACATGTATACACAGTAATATCAAACAGCAATTACTTAAAACAGTCCGTTTAAACTTCAATTATTATAGGAAGAATCATTGGTTTTCTTTTTGTATGTGAGTATACAAACTGTCCAAGTACTTCTTTTATTTCTTTTTTAAGAACATTCCATTGACTAACATTTTCTTTTTGTAAATTGTTAATGGTTGTTACAACCAATTGGTTAATCCTCTGCAAAAAGTCTTCCGAATCACGAACATATACAAATCCACGAGAAATCATATCCGGACCAGAAATAATTTTCCCTTCTGTTTTACTAAGTGTGATAACTATAACAAGCATACCATCTTCAGAAAGCTGTTTACGATCGCGTAAGATTGCGTTTCCAACATCTCCAATACCCAATCCATCTACGTATATATTTCCTGCAGGTATTCGTCTGGATTTCCAAGCGACTTGATTCTTTATATCAACAACATCACCATTACTAATAACATAAATATCCTCTTTCTTAACACCAACGGACTCTGCTAATAGACTATGATGATGTAACATTCTAAATTCACCATGAATAGGAATGAAATATTTAGGTTTCATTAAAGTAAGCATTAATTTTAATTCTTCTTGATAGGCATGTCCAGAAACATGCATTCCCGTTGAACTGCCCGATCCATAAATAACATTGGCTCCCAATAAAAATAAATTATCTATAATACGTGAAACATTACGTTCATTTCCTGGGATAGGAGTTGCGGCTAAAATGACAGTATCTTCAGATAGGATATCTACCTGTCGATAGTTTCCACTGGCTAAACGGGATAAAGCAGCCATAGGTTCACCTTGACTTCCAGTACAAAGAATAGCTACCCTTTCTGGGTCCATTTGATTGATCTCATTTGCTTCTATTAACATTCCCTCAGGAATATTCAAATAACCTTGTTCTAAAGCAACAGACACTACATTAACCATACTCCTCCCAAGCAAAGCAAGCTTTCTATTCGTTTTTATAGCCGCATCTACCACTTGCTGTACGCGATTAACATTAGAAGCAAATGTAGAAACAATGACTTTTCTACGAGCTTTGATGAACTCTTCTTCAATGCGCTCACCTACAGATCGTTCTGATGGAGTAAATCCAGGGCGTTCTGCATTCGTACTTTCAGAGAGCAGAGCTAAAACGCCACCACTTCCGATTTTAGCCATTTTATGAATATCTGGGTATTGATTATTTACAGGAGTCAAATCAAATTTGAAGTCGCCTGTATGTACTACAGTACCTTCTGGTGTATAAAAAGCAATACCAAGGCAGTCAGGAATACTGTGATTCGTTTTAAAAAACGTCAAGCTTATTGAACCAAATTTAATAACCGCTTCAGAATCAATAACAAATAATTGCGTTAAATTTTGAAGCCCATGTTCTTTTAATTTAATTCCAATTAAACCGATTGTTAATTTTGTTGCATAAATTGGTACATTCAATTGTTTTAATAGATACGGGATACCGCCAATATGATCTTCGTGTCCATGTGTAACAACTAAACCGCGAATTTTATCCTTATTTTCTTGCAAGTATGTAGTATCCGGGATAATCAGATCAATTCCTAATAAACTTTCATCTGGAAACTTAGAACCGCAATCAATTACCACAATATCATTTGAATATTGTATGGCATACATATTTTTTCCTATTTCATTTACTCCACCTAAAGCAAAAATGGATAGTGCATTTTCTACTGTGCTCAAAGTTAATCCCCCTTTGGGAAAACATTCAAATATATTCGAAGAAATATGGAATTCTTTTTTATGATTAACCCATCTAACTAAAGATTATTCTGATTTATAGCTGAATAAATATTTTTTCATATTTACATGAAAAGAATGGTTTTACATGAAGATGAAGATTTACGTCCGGCATCTAACATACATCATCGTGATAAATATGCTATGGAGTTTTCAGATGAATATGTGGATCACTCTAAAATACAAAAAGTGCATTCACCTGGAAAAGTGGAAGATACGAATGATAAAATAAATAATAGAAAAGGTGGCTTTTGCCATTCCAAAAAAGACATACTCTAATTATATTTTTAAAAGGATAGCTAAGGCATAATTATTTTCTTCCTTGGCTATCCTTCTCTTATATGAGATCCCCAACCCCTTTAATTGCTTCATATCCAAAATACATTCCAAACCCAACTAAAACAATTCCCGCAAAAATAGAAATCCATTTCATCATACGGTTATTTACAAATCTTCTTCCAAAATGAATAGAAGTCGCCATAAATAAATCCCAAATCATAATCCCAACAAATATTGTAATGCTGTACAATAACGCTTGTTCTTTGCCTACTGCACTAATCGCACTTGTTAAGACAGCTCCGTAAATGCCAATCCAAAATATAATATTAAGTGGATTAGAAATGGCAATTAAAAATCCTGAAGCAAATGATTTCATTGGTTGTTCTCTTTCTCCATTCCCTTTACTCTCCACCTGCTTAGAAGCATCTTTTATACTTTCATATCCAAGATATAGTAGCGTAAAAAAGCCAAATATCCAAATAATTAACTTCGCACCAGGTGTTGTTAAATAGACAGAAACACCAAAATAAATTTATATTCAATTACACCCTTTTATTACTATTAAATGGATAATATTCAAAATTTTAATCATAGAAAAAAGGACGCTCATTTGTAAGCATCCTCTTTTCTATTCTACCTCCATCAACCTTTTCGCCTCAAAATACAACACTTGAATAAACTTCTTCGTATTAATTCTCGTATGCCCGGAAGTTGCTAGTTCTTCCTTCGTCATTTCTGTCATACGTTTACGAACAATGGTAAAATCAAAAAATTTCGGAGCGTAGCTTTCAAATTTAGGGTTTGAAAAATCAGTTAAACCAAGAGAGGCCAAATGATTTAATGACTGATAAATCGCTCGGCGCACCCTTTGTTCTGAAGCTTTTCTTTCTTTTTCAATTTCCGTTTCTGAGGCTGCACCACCTAATTTTTTGACCGTAATATAGTGAAAAATATCTTTCAATGCTGGAAAACCATATTCAAATGTTTTTTCCTTTTCTTGTCCCAATAAATATTCCAACATACTAAGTAAATCTTTACTTCCATTCTCTCCAGCAATACCAAGTTCTGATAATAAATAGCGACCTGAGTCCATTATCTTCTTCTCTTCTAGCAACGGTTCATTTCGCACCTGCGGTTGTTCCCATTGAAAGACGTTATTCAGTGATTTTTGAATATCTTGTATAGATCGCTCCAGACGAATACGATCCATCACTTTTCGCACAACAGATACAACCTCAATTTTATTTAATGGTTTCGTAATATAATATTCAACACCTAGAGAATACGCTTCTCCAATTAATTGTTTCGACTCAACTTGAGAAATCATAATTATTTTTCCTGTAAACGACGGTGCAATATGACGTACTGTTTCAATGCCATCGCGAATTGGCATTAATAAATCAATAAATAAAATATCTACCTTTTTAAAATTCAACTGATCTACTTCAACAAAAGCACCATCTTCCGCTTCTCCCACTACTTCTCCAAGATCACCATCTTCAATAATTTGTGATAGCATAGAGCGGAATACTTCATCATCATCTACGATATAATAAAACACTCTATTCCCCCTCTCGCGTTAAACTAGACTCTGGTAAACGGACAATAAACTTGCATCCTCTGCCGCTCTCCCTGCATTGCAGATTCACTTCTCCCCCAAGTTCTGTAACCATCTCTTTTATATAAGAAAGACCAATTCCTGTAGATGGTGTACCTGTTTGATCATACTTCGACGTAAAACCTGGTTTAAATACGAGTTTTTTATATTTTGGTGAAATACCGGGACCATCATCTATTACTTCAAACATTATATTTCTTTCTTGTTTATATGTCTTTATTATAATTGTACCAGTGTTCTCAATTGCTTCAACAGCATTTGCAACTAAATTATTTAATATCGACAATACAGTATAAACATGATATTCCTCATGCTCACCTTCTATGTTTTTAGAAAATGTTATCTCTTTCCCTAATAGCTGGGCGTACTTCTCATTTATCCTGACAATCATTTCTGTCAACTCATGACCTTCTATGTATTCAGAAAGATTTTTATCTAATAAAAGCTTTGATAACCCCGCAAAAATTCTTTGATTGTCTTTTTTTATTTCGTGTACTTCCCCAGCAATTTTTAATACTTTTTTACTATGTATTTCTATGCCACCTGCATCATTACTAGCTTGTAAATTTCGATATAATTGATATGCTTCTTGTGTAATTAATTCTGCATTTTGAAGTGTCTTTTTTAAATGAACAGATTCCACATATAAGTTAGAAAGATGCATTAACATTTTTTCATTTTCTTTCCGGACTTGTGCTTCCTTTAATTTCGTTTCATATAGACTCATCATATTTAAGAAACCAAGGGCAAAGAAGCTTCGAAAAACAGCGATAATAATCAATTTATTTATTTCAGAAATCGTAATTGTTGTACCAAGCACTAAAACATGATAAAAAGTAAGTTCTGACATACTTGCTATAATCTCAATTGTAATCCCAAGGAACCCTATTATAAATGGTTTCTGATGAAATTTATTCACTCTACATAATGAAAAAAGACTTCCATACACAAAATAATAAAAGAACACTGGATAACGCAAATAAAAAGAATCAGTTATATGAAAAGACCCTTGTAGCATCCAATCAAGACAAATCCGAACTCCTACCACCGATAACCCGACGAATACACCGGCTACTGCCGCTGGTATTTTACGTAAAAATAACAATAAAAAGAAAAAGATTGGCGTCCCAAAACTTACACGAAAGGTATCATTAAACGGATGAAAATTTAATTCTCCGGCAATTGGAACAATTAATATTAAAATAATTAAAAGGGACATATCTTTCTTCCACAATTGATTCCAATTCAAAGATGCCACTTCCTATTTATGAAATATATTTTTCAAAAATTGAACAAGGAAAGCCCGCTTATAATATAAACGGGCTTTATTTCTATATTGTTACCTGTTTAGCTGCTTGTACTTGGCGATATTCAGGTTGCCACATTGCCTCTTTAACAGCTTTTCTGATATCGTTATCACTGAATTCCTCACGAGTAACCCCTTCAGCAACTGCTGCTTTAGCTACTTCAATTGCTACTATCTCTGAGATGTTACGTAGTTCTTCTACCTCCGGAAGAATAGGTGCTCCTGGTTGACTTGTATCTACCATGCTTGCCACTGCTTCTGCTGCTGCTGCAAACATACCATCTGTCATTACACTCGCACGAACAACAATTGTTCCAAGACCAAGACCTGGGAAGATAAGCGCATTATTTGATTGTCCGATTACATACGTAACACCATCATATGTAACTGGCTCAAATGGGCTTCCAGTTGCCACAAGTGCCCGTCCTTCTGTCCAATGTATTAAATCTACCGGTTTTGCTTCTGCAAGCGGTGTTGGATTCGACATTGGTAAAATAATTGGTCGTTCTACATGAGAAGCCATTTCTTTTACAATTTCTTCTGTAAATGCACCAGCTACTGTTGATGTACCAATTAAAATTGTTGGTTGTACATGTTTCACAACTTCTGCAAGCCCAACCGTTTCACTTTGCTTCCATTCGTTGACTTCAGATTCCATACGTGTATATGGGAGTTGGAAATCAAGAAGACCTTCCATATTATCTGTAAGTAAACCATTACGGTCAATACACCAGAAGCGCTCGTTTGCTTCTTTCTCTGATAGCCCAGCACGAACCATCGCATCTCGCACTTGATCAGCGATTCCAATTCCAGCTGTACCAGCTCCAAAGACAACAACTCGGTGTTCACAAAGTGGGACACCTGAAGTTTTCACTGCTGATAATACAGCTGCAAGTGAAACTGCACCAGTTCCTTGAATATCATCATTAAATGTACATACATGATCACGATATTTGTCTAAAATTTTACGTGCATTGCGTGAGCTAAAGTCTTCCCAGTGCAACAATGCTTTTGGAAACTTGTTACATACAGCTTTTACAAATGTATCGATAAATGTATCATAGGCCTCGCCAGTTATACGAGGATGACGGTTTCCAATATAAAACGGATTACTTAAAAGATCCTCACGGTTCGTACCAACATCTAAAATAACAGGTAATACACGACTTGGATCGATTCCAACTGCTGCTGTATAAACTGCTAACTTCCCAATAGCAATATTAATACCACCAACACCCCAGTCACCAATTCCTAATATTCCTTCACCATCTGTTACAACAACTAAATCAATATTTTCAGCTGTTGCACCAATGTTAGAAAACGCTTCTTCTATGCCAGAAGGATCATTTATGGATAAATACACTCCACGTGGTTTACGATACTCATGACTATATCTTTGAATGGCTACACCAACAGTTGGCGTGTACACAATTGGAAGCATCTCACGTAAATGATCTGTAAGTAAACGATAAAATAACACTTCATTACGATCATGGAGTGCTGTTAAATATACGTTTTTTAATAAATCGTCTGGCTGTGAACAAAACTGTTCATACGCACGGCGTGCTTGTTCATCCAATGTTAATACCGCAGGTGGTAATAACCCTTTTAGCCCTAGTTCTTCTCTTTCTTCTTCTGTAAAAGCAACCCCTTTATTTAAAAGTGGTGTAGCTAATACTTCTACTCCTCTTAATCTCGTTTTTAATACACCATTAGAGGTAACTGTAAATTTACTCATACCATCCCTACCTTTATTTATATATGCCATTTCTATATTGTAAACAAAAAAGAGGGGAATGTCCCCTCCTCTTTTAATTTTTCTTTAAAAGAGTTGCTCCCGCAATCCCCGGATGTGTCATTTCATATGGATCTAAAATTAAATCTAACTCTTCTTGTGACAGCACACCATTTTTTAAGCAAAGCTCCCTAACAGATTGCCCTGTCGCAATTGCTTCTTTAGCAACGCGAGCCGCTGCTTCATAACCAATATGTGGATTCACTGCCGTAATAATTCCTACACTTTTCTCAACATATTCTTTCAAGTGCCCTTCATTTGCTTCAATTCCTTTTAGACAATTATCTGTAAAGGCACGGAAACCGTTATTCATAATACTAATCGATTGAAGTAAGTTGAAAACAAGTACTGGCTCCATAACGTTTAGCTCTAATTGACCCGCCTCTGACGCAAGACAAATCGTATGATCATTACCGATTACTTGGAACGCGATTTGATTAATCACTTCTGGCATAACAGGGTTTACTTTCCCTGGCATAATAGATGAACCTGGTTGACGAGCTGGAAGCATAATTTCTGCAAGTCCAACACGTGGACCAGATGCCATTAAGCGTAAATCATTCGCGATTTTGGACATATTCATCATACATACTTTCAGTGCAGCTGATACTTCCGTATATGCATCTGTATTTTGCGTTGCATCTACTAAATCTTCCGCTCCAACAAGAGGTAGTTCACTAATTGAAGCTAAATGTTTTACCACCGCTTCAATATACTCAGGATCCGCATTTAATCCTGTACCAACTGCTGTTGCTCCCATATTTACTTCATATAAATGTTGACGGGATTGCTGAATTCGTTTCATATCACGCCCAATTACACGAGCATATGCTTTAAATTCTTGTCCAAGACGAATTGGTACAGCATCTTGTAAATGTGTGCGCCCCATTTTAATCACATGGTCAAATTGCTCTGCTTTTAATTCGAATACATCATGCATATAGCCCATTGTTTGTAGTAACACTTCTAGTGCATTTAATGTCGCAATATGAATTGCTGTTGGGAATGCATCATTTGTTGATTGTGCCATATTCACGTGGCTATTTGGACTAATATAATGATAGTCTCCCTTTTCCATTTCTAATAATTCAAGGGCACGATTGGCAATGACTTCATTCGCATTCATATTCATAGAAGTTCCTGCTCCGCCTTGAATCGGATCCACGATAAAATGATCATGCCATTTCCCTTCAAGAATCTCTTGTGCTGCTTCGGCAATTGCGCCACCTTTTTTCAGTTCCAATCTTCCTACATCAGTGTTCGCCAGTGCGGCTGCTTTTTTTACAATTGCCAAAGCTTTAATTAAACCTTCATGGATTTTATACCCTGTAATTGGAAAGTTTTCTACAGCACGCATCGTTTGAACTCCATAATAAGCATGCGTTGGCACTTCTTTTTCACCTAAAAAATCTTTTTCAATTCGTACATTTTTTGTAGTTTCAGTTAATGTTGCCATTATTACTCACTCCTCATCTATTTCTTATGCTGCTTCTGTTTGTTTGACTGTTTCTACATATTGTTTCGCTTTCTCATGATCAAATTCGCCTTCCCACTTCGACATCACGATGGCCGCTAATGCATTCCCTAATACATTGACAGATGAGCGAATCATATCTAAAATGCGGTCGATACCAGCAATTAACGCGATACCTTCTAACGGTAATCCCATTGAACCTAATGTTGCTAATACAACAACAAATGAAGCACCTGGAACTCCTGCCATTCCTTTTGACGTCAGCATGAGAACAAATAACAATGTAATCTGCTGCGTTAATGGCATGTGCACTCCATACATTTGAGCGACGAACAATGCTGCTAATGCTTGGTAAATAGCCGAACCAGTTAAATTAAATGTATACCCTGTTGGAATAACGAAAGAAGCAACTGCCTTCGGACAACCGAACTCTTCCATTTTTCTCATTATATTAGGTAAAACAGCTTCTGAACTTGCTGTTGTAAACGAAAGAATAAGTTCTTCTTTTAAAACTTTCATTAATGTAAAAATGTTTATCCCTACCATTCGTGCATTAATACCTAATACAACAATAACAAATAGTATAACAGTTACATACACAGCTAGCACTAATTTTCCTAAAGGAAGTAGTGTTGCCACACCAAATTTTGCAACCGTAACAGCAATCAGTGCAAATACACCAAATGGCGCAAACTTCATAACCTGATTTGTAACCCAAAACATCGCTTCGAGCACACCTTCAAAGAAATTAAACACCGGTTTTCCTTTTTCCCCAATTGCTGCAACTCCTAAACCAAATAACACAGAGAAGAAAATAATCGGTAATAAGTCTCCTTGTGCAATTGATTCAAATACGTTCTTTGGTACGATGTGAACAATCGTTTCTGCAAAACCTTTTTTCTCTGTTGCATCAGCCGTCTGTTTATATGATGAAATATCACTTTGCTGTAAGTTATTCATATCAACACCCGTTCCTGGATGGAACACGTTTGCTGCGATTAATCCCATTAAGATCGCGATTGTTGTGATAATTTCAAAATAGAGAATTGTCTTACCGCCTAATTTTCCGAGCTTTTTCATATCCCCTACACCAGCTACTGCAACAATCAGCGCTGAAATAACGATCGGTACTACAATCATTTTAATTAAATGGATAAATATATCCCCAATTGGTGTGATATAAGAAATTGCTGTTTTATTGCCATAAAAGATTGCCCCTACTACAATCCCTAAAACAAGTGCAACAAAAATCTGTGTTGCTAATCCGAATTTTTTCATATATTTTCATCCCTTCATGCGAACGCTTTCAATTTGTATTTACAAAAGCTTACTCACATAATATAGGCGAACCTACAAAATCAGACAAAAAACTACAGATTCGTCACAAAAAATTCGAATTTTTTTCTTTAAATATTCATTGACACCCTTTGAAGATAAAAAAATGAAAATAACATTGATAAAACACCAAATTATTTTATATAATCTAAAAAGTAAGTTTATTTGAACGTAAATGAGATGAAAAGGAGTTGATATTATGAAGAATCATACAAAAAATCTCATTATAGCTCTTCCTTTTTCTATTTCATTTTCTCGTAAAGGAGCAAAGGCATTCGCCTCTGCTCCTTTTTTATTGCCATATGTATAGGAGGGAAAATCCATGAAACCATACAAACGTGTTCTAATTAAATTAAGTGGTGGTGCTTTAGCTGATCAAGATGGAAATAGTTTCGGTTCCAAACGTTTAGAACATATCGCAACGGAGATTTTATCCATCGTCGATTTAGGTATTGAAGTTTCTCTTGTCGTTGGTGGAGGAAACATTTTCAGAGGAAACTTAGCTGAAGAATGGGGGATTGATCGCGTTGAAGCAGACAATATAGGGACATTAGGTACAATTATTAATAGTCTCATGCTGCGCGGTGTATTAACAAGTAAGACAGATAAAGAAGTACGCGTTATGACATCTATCCCCTTTACAGCCGTGGCAGAACCCTACATCCGTTTACGGGCTGTTCATCATTTAGATAAAGGATATATCGTTATCTTTGGCGGCGGGAATGGGCAACCGTTCGTTACGACAGATTACCCGAGTGTCCAGCGAGCAATCGAAATGAATAGCGATGCCATTTTAGTTGCAAAACAAGGTGTAGACGGTGTTTTTACAAGTGACCCAAAACGAAATAAATCAGCAAAAATGTATCGTCATTTAAATTATAATGATGTCGTTCGAAACAATATAAAGGTGATGGATCAATCAGCCTTATTACTTGCTCGCGACTACCATTTACCAGCTCATATCTTTAATTTTGATGAACCTGGAGTTATGAAAAAAATATGCTTAGGTGAGCATATTGGCACATTAATTAATCATGAGTTAACGGAACTCGTAGAAGAAAAGTGACTTTTTCTAGAGTAAAAAAACTGCAACTTTGACTTTAAAAATAGGTGCGGTATTTTCCGCACCTTACTCTTTCTAAAAAAGTAGTATCATAACAATATAAAAAAACTGTGCCCCAATTATACACAATTCATGAAACGCCCTTCCAATAACTGTTATCAGTATCACTGTTACAATCACAAACTCTTAAATACAGCCTTCGGTTCTTCAATATCATTATTAATTAAAACTACCGCTGCACATTCCTTCGGTCCATGCTCTTCTATATACATATGACAAGCAGCGTGATACCTTTGTAAAAACATTCTCTCTGCCTTTTCTTTATTCCAAAAGTTTTTTGCTTCTCGACTCGAACCACGTTCTCTCGCAATTTCAAAATCCGTTTCTACGAATATTTTATAATCAAATAAATGTTGCAACTCTTTTTTTAATAAAAAAGTACCATCAATTATAAATACCATGTCTTTTGAAGCAAGTATGGGATCTGGTTCAATATACATATCCGTTTCTAAATCATGTGATTTCATATCATATCGCATGTCACCACCAGGCCCTAACGGAATCAATAACCGCTCAGCAAATGCCTTATAATCATGAGCATCTTCATAATATCCTTTAGCCGATTCCTTACCTTGTGAATATCTAACTATTCTTGGATTATGGAAATTATCTATACTTGTTCGAACAGCTTTTCCTCCCTGCAAATGAATTTCTTTCTGTAACTCATTTGCAAATGTTGTTTTCCCAGAAGCTGTTATACCACTAACACCGACTCTTAAGGGATGATCTAATTTAACCATGAACATACGCTCTACAATCTCACGAATAATAGTTTGACGATTCAATTCCATCCTCCTCAACCATCTTTGTTTATCCTTCAAAAGATATTTTGATGAAAAAATACGTTTTGAGTATGAAATTTCATACAATTTATTCTCGCTTTTTAATTGTTATATGGTTTGAACAATTAAAATAACACTCTGAATGGTATTACTTTCCACACATTCACAATAGATGTTTTAAAAAACAATAACCAGAATATTAGGATATTTATGTTAAAATAAGTATATTGAGATGATGAAGATACGTATTCAAGAAAAAGTAATTCATTTTATATTCTAAATCATTTCACAAAAATTGCAGGAGGAGAAATTAATGCATTTACATATTACGAAAGAATTAAATGGAACTGATAAAAACAACGTTAACAATCGGCTTTATGAATATAATTTAAAGTATTTCCCAGTGGATTTAAGAGGTAGATACCAAGAGATTAATTTATTTCTTAAGGATGAAAACAGCAAGGTTCGCGGAGGAATATTAGGTGAAATTTGCTGGAATTGGTTAGAGATTCATACTTTTATAATTGATGAAGACATACGCAAACTAGGTTATGGGACTAAACTTTTATTAGAAATCGAACAAATAGCTTTAGAAAAGAATTGTGATTTCATAAAAGTGGATACTTTAAGCTTTCAAGCATTAGACTTTTATAAAAAGCACGGTTATCAAGAATTTGGTGTCCTTGATAATGTCGGCAGAGACTATAAACATTACTATTTAAAAAAAGACTTATAGATCATTTAATTTTTGAAAACTTGGATTGAAAACACTACAATGAAAATTAAAATGCTCAGAGAATAAACTCTAAGCATTTTAATTTTCATTTATATGATTCCTATAAATAATAATTAACCAACCATGCTATTTTTTCTTTACACTTCTCTAAAAATGATAAATTTGCAAAGAATGATGAAGTTATCTCCTTTGAATCTTGAAAATCTTGTGTTAACGCTTGATTTATTTGTTGAATCATCGGGCCACCATATACATAAAAATCCATCTCATCATTAATATGAAAACTACGCGAAGTGAAATTTGTTGTACCAATCACAGTTATTTCGTTGTCGAGTATCATTGCTTTCCCATGAAACATCCCCTTTTTATATCCATATACAGTGATTCCATTTTCAATTGACTGACGAATATATGGGTAGGCTGCTTCTTTAATAAGCGGAACGTCCGGTTTGTAAGACCAAAGTATTTTTACCGATACTCCCCGCTTTCGTGCCTGAATTAAAGCATTCATAAGTTCTTTATCTGTCGGTATAAAATAGGGCGTGGCAATCACGATAGAACGCTTTGCTTCTTTTATTAATTCCATATACTTCGTAACAACTTTATGTCCATTATAACTAGACATAGTGTGTAACGTCTTTCCTTTAATAGTAGATTGAGCTGTTCTTGCAATTTCTTCTGAAGTATCCCGTTTCCAATCTAACGCAAACTGCTCCTCTAAATCCGTTACCCCTTCTCCCTGCAATCGCACATGATAATCTCGCCAATATCCAAAGCGCTTATCTTTCCCTAAGTATTCATTACCTATATTAAAACCACCACTATACCCTATTTTCCCATCTATCGTTGTAATACGGCGATGATTACGATGATGGAGCGAATAAAAAAAGAATGGGAACTCCGGTTTCCTGCTGTATGTAAAATGGACACCACTTGCCTGCAATTCATTTTTATATTTTCTTTCAAAAGATAAATCATTAATCCAATCAACCGATAAGTATACTTGTACCCCTTCTTCTGCTTTTTCCTTTAACAAATTTAAGAAAGTATGGCTACTTTTATCATTCGAAATGATATAGAAATACGTGAAGATAGAATCTTTCGCTTCTTTTATATCGGAAAAAAGCTGATGATATAGCGTTTTTCCCTCTACATATAATTGAAAATCACTATAACGAGGAGCATACTCTTTCCGTTGGTTTTTATCAGCTTCCACGTTCCTTCCTAGCGTTACATCAATATGCATCCAAACAACTAGAAAAATCACTGCACTAATGATAATAGAAATAATACGTAATATCTTTTTTGCCATGTCAGTCCCCTTTAGCTTAGACTCACTTTCATTATATAGTGTTCAACAAAATCTAATTTTAATGCTCAATAAAAAGGAGGACGCTATGAAAAACAATACAAGAAAAAAACCTATCGTTTTTGTCCCAGGACTATTTGGCTCTATGAGCAATATAATTATTCCCAGCACAGGTGATTGGAATTTCGGAATCTCTGCGTTTGTATATGAGCCTTTCATCATGATGTTAGAAAACATGGGATACCAAAGAAATAAAAATCTTTTTATCTCTTTTTATGATTGGCGACAACGAATTCAGACCGCTGCTCAAAATTATTTATTAAAAACCATTAATTTAGCAAAACACATAACATGATCCCATAAAGTAAATTTGATTTGTCATAGTATGGGAGGGCTCGTGGCACGATCTTATGTTCAAAGTGAGGAATATCATACAGATGTAGATCAATTAATCCTCCTTTGCACACCAAACGCTGGCTCACCTCCCAATTATAGCTATTGGACAGGAAGCACTCTCCCTGTATGTATGTCCTCTAAAATAAATATCGTTCATTTATATATGGAACAGTATATAAACTACTTAAGCATCTTATATAAGATGCTTAAAGTCGAAGCAATTCAAACTCACTTTCAAGGGCTAAAAGATATTATTCCTTGTAAATATTACGGAAATTATTTATTTATAAAGACAGGATCTTCTCTTAAATTCCTACCTTATAGTAAAATGCACACCCAAAATCAGTTTCTCGATGAACTAAATCAAAACAGGGGCATTATACAGAAAAGAAATATTCAAACTATACTAATTGCAGGTGATATGGAAGAAACGATTCAATATTTACAAGTGGTTCCCTCACGTTCAAAAATAAAATGGGCAGATGGTAAAGTTGTAGACGACATACTCACAAAGTTGGGTGATGGCAATGTCGTTACAAATAGCGTTTTCCTTTTAGAAGGTGACAAATATATTGTGCAAGGTGCTCATAATGAAGTTTTATATAAAAGCATACCAATATTACAAAAGATACTTTAGATTACAAACATACAAAAAGGGATGCGGCACCATACCGCATCCCTTCCTATTACATAAAATTCCTCGCGTCATTATTACGACCAAACTTATAAATCGCAATTAAGAAGAAGGCAATTGCAAAAGCAAACAAAATTAAAATGTTTAAATATAAATCTGCAAATGGCGTCCCTTGTTGTAATTTTCCTATCGTATCTAATAACCAACGTTGAGGGAGAAAATCAGCTATTTTTTGCACTGATGTTGGCATAATTTCAAACGGAAAGAAGCATCCGGCAAGTAAGCACGTTGGTGTTATTATAATATTTTGCATAGCATTTGCAGAAGTTGCACTTTTCGCAAAAGATACAATGGCTAGTGACATACCAATTGCTACTAAAGCAAATATCATCAGTACGCCAATCATGACCATAAATGGCATATTGATATTCGTATGAAAAACGTTCGTCATAAATAACACTGCGACAACAATTTGAACGACTAAAACAATCATATTAACAGCTACGTTAGATAATATAAATTTTTTCCCATCTATCGGGGTTGATAATAATCTAAAATACGTTCTATTCTCTTTTTCCTTTAAAATGAGTTCTGATAAATTCACCGCTGAAAACAACATAAACATAATGAGATAACCGACAGTTTGATTCGTCATATCTTTATTTTTTGAAGTATCTTGAAGCGTCTCAGCTTTTACTTTAAATGAACTTTTTTGATAACCCGCATACATGTTATCAAACGTACTTTGATCATTTTGCGCGACTTTACTAATAGCAACTATATTATCAATATAATTATACAAGTATGATTTTACAAACCCTGTTACTTGATCACCTTTTATCAATGCAACCTCAATATGACTCGGTTTCCCATCTCGAACACTTTGTGAAAAACCTTTATTTAACGTAATTACTCCATCAAGTTTTTTCGAAGTAAGCTTATCTTCTACTTCTGATTCCTTAATCTTACTCACTTTTACATGATTTAATCCCTCTAAAAACTTCACCGTATCATTTGCTATATACTGATTTTCTTTATTTACAACCCCAATGTTTAACGTCCCTTGCCCTACATTTCCATATATCGAAAAAGAAATTAAAGACCCTATTATTGGTAAACCAATAATAATTAGTAATCCTTTTTTATTTTTCAAAAGCACAGATAATGTTTTTTGTATAAGCCATAAAATATCTTTCATACTATAACCCCTCCCGTCTGCGTAATGCGATAATCGCAAGCAATAAAAAGAGTGCTGAAATACCAAGATTTAAAAAGATAACGGGTAATGCAGCTCCTATGTCATTTGCATAAACAATTTTCATAATCGCTGTATTCGCCCATGTTAATGGTGATAAATTCGTAACTACATTTTCTTCAACTACGAAATATGCTCCTCCAAAAATAGAAGCTAATTGCACAACAACCATAATAATCGCTTTAGATGCTTCTCCTGTTTTTGTAATATATCCAATTCCTAATCCAAAGCTAATTGCAAGCAAGACTTCCGTTAATAAAATAAGAAAGATTACTCCAAGATGGTCACCCCAATTCGCCTTATAGACAAATTTACTAAAGAAAACGACGAGAAGTAGACAAAGCGTATTTGCTACAAGACTACCAAATATTTTTCCTATAAAAATTTCTGCTTTACTAACAGGTGCCGCAATTAAGCGATCACCCGTTTTTCTAAGTCGCTCTCCACGAATTAAATAACTTGCTCCCATCGCTGCATATAAAACAATCATTGTCGTCATTACAATTGCATAGTAATCCATAGAACTTGGTTTTTTAGCAGCTTGTAAAGATGTTTCTTTTATATAATCATCATGATTTCCATTTGAGATAACTGTGCTAACCTTACTAAGATCCACTTTCGCAACTTCTACTGCTACATTGTACTTATCAACAAATGTCGTAAGCATCCCTTCAATGATACTTCCTTCAACACTATTTCGATCACTCTCATATAATTTCACACCGTCTTTATTCAT
Source organism: Bacillus cereus group sp. N21 (assembly GCF_016483395.1). Classification (NCBI taxonomy): domain Bacteria; kingdom Bacillati; phylum Bacillota; class Bacilli; order Caryophanales; family Bacillaceae; genus Bacillus; species Bacillus cereus group sp. N21. The sequence continues at coordinate 39,865 of NZ_JAEHBX010000009.1, read as the reverse complement.
TTCTAAATATCCGGCATATTTATTTTGTTTCACTTCTTCTTTGCCATCTATTTCATTTGAGGCTTTTTTAAAGTGAATTCCCGATTTACTTGTTTCTTTCGCAAATGCTTCAAATGATTGAGAGAACGTACTACTTGCTTCATCTTTATATAATACTTGTATATCTTTAATAGACTGGCCTTCCCCATTAAATGCATTCGTTAAAGCTGTTCCTAATATAAGCATAAGCACAATTGGGAATGCCAACATAAAAACTAATGTTCTAATATCCCGAAAGTCTCTTTTGATGTGCATAATCGCAATATTGAAGATGTTCAATCGATGAACCTCCCTTTTTCTCTTAATAAAAATTTATTTATCTCGTAAGTTTCTGCCTGTCAGTGTAAGGAATACTGTTTCTAAGTTAGGCGCTTGCTCTTCTAACGAACGGATCTCAATATCATGATTAATAAAATGTTGAATAATTTTGTTTAAATTATTCAACCCTGCATCAGAATGCACTTTAATCACGTTCTCTTCGATTTGAACAGCTTTGACGCCATTAATCTCTTTTAATTTAGCTACGTCTAGATTTTCGACTGACTTCACTTCAATCCAAATATCCTTTGTATCTGTAATAATCGCTTTTAATTGTTCTTTCGTACCTTCTGCAATTACTTTACCGTGATCTACAATTGCAATTTTCGTACAAATTTCTTCTACTTCTTCCATATAGTGACTTGTATAAATAATTGTGCTCCCCATCTCATTTAATTTTCGTACAGACTGAAGAATGTAGTTTCTTGATTGCGGATCAATTCCAACGGTCGGCTCATCCATAATAATTAACTTCGGATGATGCGCAATGGCACAAGCAATGTTAAGTCTGCGTTTCATCCCACCCGAAAAGTTCTTTGGATAACTTTTATGTTTATCACTTAGTCCTACAAACTGCAATGCTTCTTCTACTCTCGCTTTTAATTCTGCACCTCGTAATCCATACAAACCCGCAAAGAATTTCACATTTTCATAGGTGGTTAACTCCTCATAAATTGCTATATCTTGCGGTACAATTCCAATGTTCATTTTCGCAAAACGATTATGTTTCTTTGTATTTTTTCCTAGTATGCTAATCTCACCTTCATTACTTCTTAACAATCCAGCAATCATATTAATTGTTGTACTTTTACCAGCACCGTTTGATCCTAGAAATCCAAATATCTCTCCTTCTTTAATAGCTAAAGACATATTATCTACTGCGATGAAATCACCAAATTTTTTTGTTAAATTTTTTATTTCTAATGCGTTCATCATTTCACCCCTATTTCAGTTTCTCTGCTGTTATTATAAACAAAAAGAATGAACCTGCTCAGTGCAGAAGTTCATTCTTTTCACATGAGAATATTCACTTTTTTTATATGAGATCCTTCATCTCAATCATGTCTTACTGAATCGGCAACAACATTGTTACCGAAAAGCCATTCGTTCCATCTACAATTATTTTCCCATTAACAGACGCTGTTCTCTCCTCCATCCCAATAATACCGAGTCCTTTTTTAACAAAGACTACACCCTTTCCGTTATCTTTCACCTGTACCTTGACCATCTTGTTAAGTACATGAATATCTATTGAAATAACTGTCGCATCAGCATATTTCATCGCATTCGTTAACGCCTCCATAATATTTTCACCAATGATTTTCCATTGGATAGGGGAAATTGTATCCAAATTCCCTTTATACACAAACGGAATTTTTATATCATGCTTGCTCGCAAATTCATCTATGAATAATTTCATACGATGAATTCCAATTTGTTCAGTTGGTGGTTTCATATTTTTAAGGGTAATTCTAATATTTTCAATCCCATCTTTAGAAATATGAATCGCATTTTGTAGTAACTCCGTAGCTTTCACTTTATCTATTTCCATCAATCTCTTTGCTGCTTCCATTTGAATAAGTGCACCTGTCATAGAGTGACCAATTTTATCATGAATTTCTTGTGATAATCGATTTCGTTCTTCTAACTTAAATGTGTATTCTGATTGCCTTATGTATTCTTTATTTTCATGTAAACTTTTTGTGAGCCGCTGCATATCTTTTCGCATCTTATCATTTTGCTTTTCAAGCTTTAGTAATCGTACTATGTAACGGTCTGCCATCATTAAAACAAGAAAACAAAATGCAGTAATGAGTCCATATGTCATTTGAACACTTTCATCCGCAAAAACGATAGGGAGAATCATAATGAAAAAGATCTGCCATTTCTTTTCTATGTAATAAGATACAATTTCGTATAAGTTCAAAGGTAAAAACAAAATAAAAAACGGATGAATCCTCCATGTAAACAAAGCGATAATACCGATTGATAGTCCAATTAATATTTTTTTATACGCATCTTTTTTTAAAATAGAAATTGTCACGTTTATACAAAGGTACGAAAGCAAAATAAATATAACCCAAGGTAAGTTCGTAACATTTGAGTGAATATAACTGAACACTATATATAAGAAGACAATTAATTTACTTACAATGAACCAAAACTCCATAAAATCAGTCTACTTTCCCTGTTAAATAATAAATCGCAATTTGCGTACGATGTTCAAGACCCGTTTTCCCTAAAATAGACGTAATATAATTTGCAATTGTTCCTTCTGATATAAAAAGCTGTTTTGAAATTTCTTTATTAGAGAAACCTTTTGCAATTAATGCAATAATACTAAGTTCCCTCTCTGTAAAAAGAGTCTTATCTATTTTCGACTCATCTTCTTTATTTTCCAGTAAGTTACACTTAATTTTATCAAGCACTACGTCTTGCATAACAGTTTGCCCGTTATATACTCCTTTTATCGCATCACGAATGCGCTCCGGGTCGTTATTTTTTAACAAATAACCTTTCGCTCCGTTTTTTACTGCCTCCAAAATATACTCATCATCATCAAATGTCGTTAAAATAAGCGGCTTTGTTTTTGTCTCCTCACAAATTAGCTTCGTCGCCTCTACACCATTCATATTTGGCATTCGAACATCTAAAAGTGCAATATCTACATCATGTTTTTTGCAATAATCTAGAGCCTCTTGCCCATCATTTACTGTTTCTAGCACTTCGAATTCTTCGTATGTACTTAAAATAATTTTCATGCCTTCTCTAATAAAAGAGTTATCATCGGCTATCAATACTTTTATTTTCATGTTTGTTAGTATAGGAGTTCCTCTACTAACATTCACATCCTTTCTCCATGTAACATTTCCCTATTTCTCATTATATACTTCTCTATAACATTTTTTCACACCTTTTGAAGTAGCCTCTTCTCTTAAAATATATTATTCTTTTTTTACATCATGTGTAGGGGGACTTCCCATTTCTTACGTCTATATAATAGAATGCGTCAAAAAGGAGGGAGAGAACCATTGAGGAAAAACAATTAATTGAAAAAGCACAACAAGGAAGTGAACATGCTTTTCGCATCCTTGTAGAAACATACCGTCATTATATTTTCCAAGTTATTTTTGCTATTTTAAGACATGAGGAAGATGCCCAAGATGTCACACAAGAAGTATTCGTAAAAATTCACGCCTCTCTCCCTAACTATCAATTCCGCGGATTAAAAACGTGGATGGCACGGATTGCTACAAATCATGCCATTGATTATAAGAGAAAGAAAGAAAGAAAGAAAGAAAGGGAAAAAGTAGAGCTCTCCTTATCAAACGAAACTCAGGAAAATATAAAATCCTCTCATAATATTGAGGCATTGTTACTGACGAAAGAGCAAAAATTGCTGATTGCTCAAAAACTAAGAGAACTTCCAGAGAATTATCGTGATGTCGTTCTCGCACATTACTTAGAAGACAAAAGTTATCAAGAAATTGCTACTCAACAAAATGCTGAAGTCAAAACAGTCGAAATGAAGCTTTATAGAGCAAGAAAATGGATCAAAAAACATTGGAAGGAGGAAGATTTTTTATGACGCATTTTTCAAAAGAAGCTTGGTGCAATTACACTTTAGATCTTCTATCACATAACGAACGTGAATCTATGGAACAACATCTTTATGAATGTGATCATTGTTTAGCACTTTATATGGAAATCATTGATGAACAAAATGAAAACCTTCCAATCATAAATGATGATTCATTTACAAATGAGGTTATGAAGCAAATCAAATTCGAAAAACTTAAGTCTGAAGAAAAAATGAGTAAGAAGCAACCAAGACAAATAAAAAGTACGCTCATTCACTACATAATTGCAACTGCAGCTACTTTAATTTTTATGGCAAGCGGTTTATTCCATTATATTTTCACAGTGACTTCTAGTTTTGAACAATCTTCCAAACAAAGTGGGGTTTCGATTTCAAAACAAATTTTAAACAAAACTATACACACTTCAAAAACGAACGGAGGTTCAAAACATGAATAAAAACCCATTTTTAGCGCTAGTTCTAGGGTTGATTCCTGGGCTTGGACATTTATATTTAAAGCGAATTGGTCGTTTTATTATATATGGTGGTAGTTCATTATTATTATTTCTCGCTGCGATAGGCTTTACTATTAACTTCGGAAATCACGGGATTGTTTTCCTTATCCTATTTTTATTAGCACTTGTATGGGGAATAAATATACTAGACTTAATTATTTCTATAGTGAATCAGTCATGGAAAAAAGAGAAAGACCTAACGCAAGAAGCAGCACGTGAAAGTGAACGATTTTATATCATTCTCTTATCCATCATCCCTGGACTTGGGCATTTCCAATTAGGACTTATGCAGCGTGGACTTACATTTTTAGTCGCTTTTACAGGACTAGGTAGCATGATTATATTCGTTACACTATTAACATCTCGTGAAAGCTTTCTTATCTTTCTCGCTACGTTACCTGTTCTATGGATTTATAATTTCTTCGATGTCGTCCAGCAGCTGCAGAAAAAAGAACGTGGGGAAATATTAGTCGATCGTACTATTTTCGAAGATTTTGAGGAGCACCGAGAACAAGGAAGGAAAAGTAAAACATTCGCTTCTATTTTAGCGATGTTCCCTGGAGCGGGTCATATGTATTTAGGCTTACAGCGCCGTGGTCTTCAACTAATGGCAGCCTTTTTACTTGCCATTTATATGCTTGATTTATTAAGACTTTCCGTCTTCTTATTTTTAGTACCTATCATTTGGTTTTATAGCTTTTTCGATACATTACAGCAAACATCCAAATACGGAAAAGAAGATTTACAAGACACACCTATTATCGATTATTTTATTAATCATCAAAAATGGCTTGGTATCGGACTCATCGGGTTAGGTTGCTATTATTTACTAGATCAAACACTCCTCCCTATTTTTGACGATTATTTCGCTACTATATTCAATATTCATATTAGTGAATTATATTATCGCTATTTCCAAACATCTATCGTTGCCCTCCTTTTAATTGGTGGTGGCTTTAAATTATTACTAGGGAATAAAGAAGAAAAAGGCGGTGCTAAAGAATGAGAACATGGCGTGTAGGAACGATATCTATGGGGATTTCAATTATCACATTAGGTTGTTTCTTATTATTTTCAACTATAAAAGGTATACAAGTATTTGATAACTTCACAGCATGGTGGCCTATTCTTTTCATTGTGCTTGGCATCGAGATTTTACTATACGTTACATTCTCTAAAAAAGAGCAGCCTATTATTAAATATGATATATTTAGTATTTTCTTTATCGGTGCATTAGGGACTGTTGGAATTTTATTCCATTTATTATTATCCACTGGATTACTAGAGGAGATTCGTTATTCAATTGGAGCAACTGAACAAACGAATAACATCCCAGAAGTGCAACATGACATCCCTGATTCTATTAAAAAGATTGTAGTTGATACGAGTAATACTCCTCTTACAATAGAAGGCAGTAACATTAATAAAGTGCATTTATTAGGAACATATGAAATGACTATGAAAGCAAATGAAAAGAACAAACTAAAACAGGAAGATTTCATTGCCATTCACACAGTTGGTGAAGCAATGTATGTGACATTAAAACCATTACCTGTTCACCATAAGTTCTTTGCTTCACAGTCAAGAATGACAGCAACACTTGTCCTCCCGCAGAATAAAAATGTGGAAATTCGCGGTTCTGAAAGAGAACTCTCTCTTTACCCAGGCCAATTACAAAGCAATTGGTCTGTACAAGAAAGATCAAACGTGTCTGTTCATCTTGTAAAAGATAGCGACATAACACTATCAGCAGTAACAAATCAAAAAGATTCTCATGGGAATACACCTTGGGAACATGTAGAAGAGTTAACGAAAAAGGTGAATAATTCTTCAAAAGAAAATCCAGACTCAAATCAGCAAGAACAATGGTATAAAAACACACTAAAGCTCGGAAACGGAACACATCAGCTAAACATTCAAAAAGCTTATAATACAAACATAAGCCTTCTTGAAGAATGAAACGCTAGCATATAATTGAGGAAGGAAACTTCTTCGGATACTAAAAACCTTCCACATGCATTTCATATCATGAGGAAGGTTTTTTTCTATATAAGTGCTTTAATCCCTTCCAAAACTAACCCAATCATAAACCCGCAAACAGCACCATTCACACGAATCCATTGCAAATCTTTGCCGACGTTATTTTCAATCATTTCAATCAATGTTTGATCGTCTAACTTATCAAGGTTTTCTTGTACAAGCTTTCCAATCTTGGAATGATTATTTTCAACAAGATTTACAATTTGCTTTTGCAACCAGCCTTCCATTTTTTGAACTGTTACTGGATCTTCTTTCACTTTGTTCATTTGCTTCGTTAAAAATGGAAGAAGATATTGATCTGCAAACTCTTCTTTTTTAATAAAAGCGACTGCTCTTACCTGCGCTTGTCCTAACAATTCTTTTATCTTGTCAGCCGCATTCCAATTTGCGATCCAACTTTCTTTCCAATTCTCTAATTCCTGTAATACCGCTTCATTTTCCTTCACATTAATAAGTTCTTGACGAACTTTCATTAATATAAGTTGTCTTGTGGTATTATCAGGATTTTGTAAACTACTAATATTACTAATCACAAACTTCTGCAATATGCTTCCGATTTTTTCTTCATCTACAATATTCATGAAAGATTTTAGAGTAAACTGCAAGAATCCATCCACTTTTATATTTTCCATCGCTTTCATGCCTAAACTTCCAAGTTGATAACGGGCTTCATCTTGAGCCGTCCACTCTTTCGCTTTAACTAACATGTAATCAAGTGTTTTTTCATCATATTCTTGTACAACCAATTGATCAATAAGGACTTGCAGTATATTTCCTGTATTAATCGTATGTAAATATGTTTTTAATTCTTTTTCAATTACAATAGCTAACTTTTCGATATCAATTTGAAGAATCGCTTTTTCAGCAATTGTAACAATCCCTTTTTTCACAGCATCAGATTGCAGCTCTCTTTCTGCAATCTGTAACACCATTTGTGCTAACCTCATTTCCTTCACTTTATTTGTTATGCTTTCTTTTGTCAGCCAATCATTCTCCAGTGTGGAAACGAGGCCTTTCGTAATCCGTTTACGATTTTTTGGAAGTAGGGCTGTATGCGGAATTGGAATTCCCATTGGATGACGGAATAGTGCCGTGACTGCAAACCAATCAGCAAGCCCCCCTACTAATCCTGCTTCAAATCCACCTTGTACAATTGTTCCTATCATCGATTCCTGAAATGGAATAGTCGCCGCAAACCCTACTCCCATTACCCCAAGTGAAATACCCGCTAAATATTTTGACTGTAGTGACATTGTATATACACATCCTCTTATTTATGTAAAATGAAGCTTTCTATTGTATAACGAATTTATTAAGCTTATATCGTCAAGTCCTTACTTTCAAAAAAAGCCTATATCTATACTATAATGAACCACGTTAAAAATAACAAAAAAATTCGAATAAAAAAACACGGGGGTTAAACTACCCCCGTGTTAAATTACTTCTAGTTCTCTAGCGCTAAATTCAAGCCTTTTTGATAATATTGCTTCCTCACTTCTTCAGGAACCATACTTCCACCAGTCCCCCAAATAATATGTGTACCCTTCCTCACTTTTTCTGTTAAATTATGCTTCAATAAATAATCGGTTCCCTCTTTACATAATTTCATTGGTCCTATCATCCCTGCTAGTGCAGAAGGTTCTAAATGGAGCCCCTCTGTATCGACTAATTTCTTAAGTAACTTATACAACTGTTCATCGCTAACTGTATAACTACCACTTAAAAAAGGTTCCATAGTTTTACCCACAAATCCAGATGGTCTTCCTACAGCAAGTCCGTCCGCGTCTGTGACATTATCAATGCCAATATCTTGTACAGAAATTTTATCATGAAGTCCAGTCATTAAACCAAGTAACATACATGGAGAGTGGGTAGGTTCTGCAAAGAAACAATGGGCATTGTCTTTATACAATAACTTTAAGCCAAATGCTACTCCTCCAGGTCCACCACCTACTCCGCACGGAAGGTAAACAAATAAAGGATGTTCATCATTTACTGTTATCTCTAACTCTTCTAATTGTTTTTGCAAACGAGATGCCGCTACCGCATATCCTAAAAACAAATCATGGGAGTTTTCATCATCAACAAAATAGCAACTAGGGTCTGCATTTGCTTGCAGTCGCCCTTCTTCTACCGCTTTACTATAATCAGCTTCGTATTCAATCACTGTCACATTTTTACTTCTTAACAAATCTTTTTTCCACTCTTTTGCATCGGCTGACATATGAACAGTCACATTAAAACCTAACTTAGCACTCATAATACCTATACTAAGACCTAAATTTCCAGTCGAGCCTACTGCAATTGAATATTGCGAGAAGAAACTTCGAAACTTATCACTATCTAAAATCGAATAATCATCTTGTATCGTTAACATTTGATGTTGAAAAGCTAATTCCTCTGCATGTTTGAGAATTTCATAAATTCCCCCTCTTGCTTTAATAGATCCTGATATAGGAAGATGACTATCACACTTTAACAATAATTCACCTAATATAGGTTGTTGATAATCCTGTTCTAAGGATTGTTTCATGAAAGGAACTCTCACTAAAGGTGATTCTATGATACCGTTCATTCCTTTTGTTTCTGGAAAAACCTTAGCAATATATGGAGCAAAACGTTTCAACCTTTCCTCTGCATCCCTTACATCTTCTTGAGTGAGGGGGGATTTTTTAATTCCCGTTTGAAATTTTTCGATATTGGGATTAATCCAAAATACTTCTTCCATCGAAATGAGCCTGCTTAGTAAAGGATATTGGTCTTTCCATTTTTGTATATCTTTGCTTTCAATCTCCTTCATTTATCTAATCCTCCTAATTTTCTTATAGCAATTTGCACAATAAAATTACATTAAATTAATTTTAATAAAGTTTAACATATAATTATCTTTATGTTAATTTTTATTTACTTTAATTAAATTAAATTTAACACTTTATTAAAGAGAATGCATTAGTAAAAGCCTAAACAAATTAAAGTTTCACTATGATATTGTAAGAAATTCAGCAACCGGTCCTAGTATAAGTACCGGCAGAAATGTTAAGGCACCTATTAAAAAGATAGTCCCAAGTAGAATTCCTCCAAATAACCGATTATCTGTTTGAAAGGTTCCTCTAGTCTCAGGTACAACCTTTTTCCTTTTGAGTCCAACTGCGACGGCAAGCATTGTAATCACACCTAAATATCTACCAATATACATAACAATTCCCGTTGAAAGATTCCAAAAAGGCGTGTTATCCCTTAATCCTTCAAATCCAGATCCGTTGTTAACAGCAGATGACGTGTATTCATATATAATTTGCGTTAAACCATGAAAACCCGGATTAGAAATTGCATCTGTTCCTAGATTCGTAGAAAATGCAATTGCTGCAGCTCCAAGAATAAGTAATGGCTGAGACACAATCGTGACTGCTATTAACTTCATTTCTTTTCCTTCTATTTTTTTGTTAAGAAACTCCGGTGTACGTCCCACCATTAATCCGGCTAGAAACACAGCAATCATTGCATGCATGACGACATTCATAAACCCAAGTCCGATCCCTCCAAACACGGTACCTAAAAGCATGTTTATAAGTGGAACCATTCCACCAATCGGTGTTAATGTGTCGTGTGAGATTCATACCAATAACTAACGGATGTTTTAAACACCAAATGTGTATTCAATTTGCAGCTTCTTGTTTTGATACAGTGTTATCCGATTAATTAAAATGTTGAATACCTCATATAAATCCTGTTTTTCATGTAAAAGAGAAAATGCTTTTTTTACTTCTTTTTTTTCTTCAGTTTGCGCTTTAATGTCATTCAACTTCATCAATTGAAGTTCTTTTTCTTTTATATCATTATCTAACCGTGCATCACGTTTAGAAAATACCTCTTTGCCTATTAATTCTTCTATATATAGTTCTATAAGCTTGTCCTTCTTAGATTTTAATTGCTTTATTTCTCGCTTTATAGTCTTTATTTTTTCTTGATTCCTATCTCCATTTTGTGGACTTAATTGTATATCTACATATTTTTCTTTTTCTTTTAACATCGAAAGAATAACTTGACGAATTTCATGATATTGAATCGGCTCGTGATTAACACATGTACCATATCTTTTATATCTTGCACACTTCATATATACCCATTCTCTTTTTTCACCTTTAGTATATTTCCCACTATATACTGCACGAATAGCTGTTCCACAATGAGCACAATACATCATTCCACGGAACTCATTACGCTTATCTACTTTCGTTTTGTTCTGTCTGAGCTTATCTACATTATTTACACGACTCCATTGTGTATTTGAAATTATTTCCGGATGATGATTTTCGAGAACAGTCCATTTTTCCATAGGATTCTTTATTCGTTTTTTTCTTCCATCTATTTTTACAGTACTGTACTTATTCATTATACTTTCACCTTTATACAATGAGTTTACTAAAATAGATTTCACAGTTGGCGCTGACCATATATTTCCCGTTTTTGTCCTTGTTCCCTGTTCATTTAAATACTTAGCAATTGTCTTATAGCCTGTTCCCTTTTCATACAAATCAAATATTTTCTTTACAATCGTTGCTTCGTCCTGATTTATAACTAATTTTTTATCAACTCGATCATATCCAAAGGGCACTTTACCTGTATGCTCACCCCTCCGCACTTTCGCAGTTAGAGCCGCTGATATTGAAACAGACAGAGTTTTTGGAAGTTGCGAAGCAAACATTGCATACATTTCAAACTTCATGTCATTTTTCCCTTCATACAAGCTATCATAATTTTCTTCTATGGTTACCAATCGAATTCCATGCCCCAGAAGTATTTCTTTAATTTCAAGTGCATCTTTTAAGTCCCTGGCTAATCGGTGAATAGATTTAAAAACTACAGTGTCCAATTCTTTTTTTCTAGCCTTTTCTAAAATAAGTTGCATTGCATGTCGTTCTAGCCAAGCAGTTCCAGATATACCATCATCAAAATACACTGAACCTTGATTCCATTCATATCCATTCTTTTCTAACCAATATCTACAAATATCTATCTGATTCTCCACAGAAGATTCTTGTTCATCCCTATCAGTAGAAACACGAACGTATACAGCATATTTCAATTTAATCACCTACTTTACAAATTCTAGGATGATTAAATTATACGAAATAATTTCCCCTTGGGCAAATTATTTAATTATTTTAATTCATTATCAAAAAGAGATAAATTATTAACATTCATCTCTTTTTGGTTAAATTAAAATACTTGAATAACATATACTTTTACAAACACACCATATTTTGATGCCAGTTGTTCCAATTTCTTTTCTCTATATTTGGTAATCGTAAAGAAATGGATTACTGGCACTTTTCCGTTATATTTCTGTTTATATATTTTTGTAAATTCTTCATAGCACTTCAATTTCTCATCGTTTACCACCATCTTTTGAGTACGATCTATTTCAACCGCATGAAGTATCCCCTCATCGTCACGAAACTTTACATCGGGAATAATTTTTTTCTTCTTCTTATCTTTTATATATCTAATTTCAGCTTCCACTTGCCAATCATCGGGACAGAATAAATGTAACCACGCTTCATTACGTAAAATTGCATGTGCAACCCTACCATGATGAACCACTTTCCCTTCTCCGAATAGCTTGTGACCTAATTGATTTAAATAATAAACATGTTCTTTGTTGTAAACTACCTTACTTGTATAAGAAGATAAATCTTTCATAATACGATTAGCATTCCTTATACCACCCATATCATGCACACACATCAAATGCCTTCTTGTTGCAAACTGTAGCTTTCTAATCGTCGCAAGTATCGCCATCTGACGATTGATTTGCATATGTGTTTGCATCCTCATGTTTCTCCACCTCATATTGTTTTAAATGATTCCACATCACTTTATCGCTAATGTAAGGTACTTGAATTTCAATAAGCCGATCTGTTTTAAATATCGCACGACCTGGGATGCTTTGAATTGACTCTAGACCAGGTTCATCGATAACAACACTAGAAGCTGTTTGAGTAGGTAGCCTAAAGCCAAGTTTAGCATCACTGTTCTGCTTTACTTGTCGCGGTAACGTGTCTCCTGTTGGATACTGTGTACAAAAAATAAGTCTAAATCCAAGTGCGCCACCTATACGAGCTATATGAGAAAGCATTTGTTGACACGCTCCTAATAATTTTTTCTGTTTTTCCTTCATGCTTTTGTCTGGACAAAGCTCTGCACCTTCATCAACTATGATGAAATATCGCTCTTTTATATTTGTTTCCACAACATTTGTATAATGTCTATCTTTCATATATTGCATTTTTTCTTCCATCTTCTTAAGAATGGTATTTAACACTATAAAGGCTTCTAGTGGTTTCTCAGCAATGGCGTCCACTTGTTTTAAGTTTTTATATGGACCGAACTCCAAACCGCCTTTCAAATCAATAATGTATAAATGAATATGTTCTGGTTGTGCTAAAGTAAGCGAAGTAAATACATTCTTTAAAAACACTGTCTTGCCCATACGTGTGAGTCCGCCTAATGCCATGTGCGGTGTTTTATCAAAATCATGATAAATTAATCGTTCTAAACTTTGCCCCATTGGAACTTGCCATTTACCTTTCTTTATCAAATTCACATACCAATCCCATTTATCCGGTACATCTTTATAAAATACACGAATGTTTAATTTGTAATTGTCATATTGAATTCGTACAGGCTTACTTAACCCTTCACTCACAACATCCTCTACCTTTTGAATGATTTTTGACGGCATGCCTACCGGCAATCGATACACATAAGTCGTACTACGATCATCCTCTTTTTGCTCAATAAAAACTGGATACTGTAATTTTTCATCTCTCCGGATTGCAATTCCACTTACTTCAAAAAATACTTGTATCTTCTTTCGGTCATTCTCTTTGCTTCTAAACTTATCACCGAATACAGCGAAAATTAATGCCGCCATTGGGACAGATAATAGCTCCAACATATAATCACTCCCTATATCCCTCTTATAGAGGGTATATATCCCTGTTTCAAGGAATACGTGCATACAAGCCAAAAACCTTATGTTATGCCGAATGGTGAATTTCCACATCATATTCCTTCATAGAAACAAAACGAGAACATAACGTAGAAGGTATAGAAATGAGCCTGTGAGCGTTGTGTACAAGGTGACATGTGGAAGCCAATGTGGAACACTCTTCCCCATTTTTCCAGCTGCCTTCATTGCAACTACAGACAAACCTGTTGCCGTCCAGATAATTACCGCTTCCCCTGCGAGTGTCATAATTATTCCTCCTCTTCCTTCTCACGAAATTTAATCCCTGACTTTGTAGCAACAATTTCATAACGTTCCATTAAATCTTGCCAATCAAGAATATCCTCTTCTTCACCGTATAGATCTTCTTCAATCACTTGTGACAAACTGAAATAACCTCTATATTCTTTTTGATTCAATACTTTATGATTTTGCATGTGAGTCAAGATGGATTCTGTTTCTCCTCTTGATCTCGATTGATTATACATTTGCTTTAAATGCTTAGAAGAATAAAGGTAAGGTGTTTCATTTAGATCTGCATATTGCCAACGCATATATCCCTCTCCCTTTTTGATGTCTTTGATTCCACTTGGTATTCCTCGTGGTATTGATATAGGTATATGACCTAGAAAGAAGGATATTGCCTGTCCTTTATAATTTTATTTTTAAAGGGATGTTCAAAAAAATGTTGAACTTTATACAAAAATGAGGTGATACACTTGAAATGTAGACTCCGAGGGATTTTAGATAAAAATGGTATAAAATATAGTTTCTTTGCTGAGAAGGTAAACATTCAACGATCTACAATGAGTTTAATATTAAACGAAAAAAGCATTCCTACACTTCCAGTTGCCATACGTATTGCAAAAGCTTTAAATATGCATGTGGAGGATATATGGGTAGAGGAAGAAACAGAAGATAAATAAAAAAAGCCATCTCATAAGAGATGACTTAATTTGTGGCTGGTAAATTTATATTTGTAAAAGTATTATCAGTATTGATGAAGTTACGAATGTGATTTTTATTTGTGTATAGCTTCAATGAAAGTGGAGTTGCGCCCGTGTATATAAATTCGTTGTTTGTCAGGATTAATTCATTTACTCCTGTCACAGTACCAGAATTTAATATGGCATCGAAGAGTGCGTTAGTGATAGTAATCTTACATTTATCAGCTTTGTAAGTTGTATACGGCTTGTTCGATTCAGATGTAAACAAGCGCTTTGTACTATTAATATCAACAGTACAGTTAGAGAGTAAGGTATATGAGTTTTGTCCGTCAACATTCGTCAAACCTACCTCAACTGTTGTATCTGTTAGCTTAGAATTTGTGATTTCCACGTACATCGGCATGTTATTAAAGATGTGATTGCGGATTTCACAATTCTTAAAGCTAGAGTTGTTGACTATACATTTAGAAAGTACTTTATTGTTTTGCGGTTCAAGTCGTACTTTCAAGTTTTCAAAAGAGCAGTCTTCCACTTGGTGCGTTTTAAATGTGACTTCTCGTTGCGGAACCGCTGGAGAAGACGATTTGAACGTACAATTCTTTAATTTATTGACCAGCACCCACGCTGCCGCAACTGTTTCTGTATAGATGAAATGGCAATCAGACATCGTGCAGTTTTCTGGTATATTAATAGATGCCATGTTTTCGAATTTATTATACTTCAATTCTACTCGATACGTAGCTGCTGCCGTTAAATTGAACGTGCCTCCAGTGTAAGAGTTTCCTTCCACTAGAACATAAGGGTAATAGAAATGTGAATCCATTAATCCGATGTTATTCATATTATTGTAGAACACATTCCCTCTAATTTTCACAGAAGCTACAGCATATAGATTGACCGCAGTAAAATCTATGTCATGGATATGGTTATCGTAAATATCAACATCCCAGCAACCCACTAAAATTCCGTGGAAGCTATCGAAAATATCGTTATCTCGTATCACGCATTTCGAACCATAGCTATCCTCCATGTTGATCGCATAGCGTGTCGGGTCATTAAATAACGGTTTCCCGTCTAGGAACTTAGCAGTTCCTTTCCCATTCCCTCGAATTCTATTATGTTCAATGGTGTTATGGCTACCGCCTAATGTAATGCCGCCACGATGACCATTTAAGATGTCGCAGTTTCGAACCACATTATGTGCTGGGATATTTCCGAACCATACCGTCAACATGTGATTTCGAACGAATGTTTCATCTAAGAATTGGAATCTATATTTCGTAGCACCTACAGGAATTTCGATATCGCTGTACACTCTACGTCTTTTAAGCACTCCGATGAACGCATTATTCTTATCGTAAAAGAAGACATCTAAGAACTTATTCGCTAGGTCAGTATTTCTTGTATAACCCCTACCCGCTAGGAACATTGTGTCCGTCTTTTTGTTAGGATCAAATTGGATTGGTAGCATTTTCGTGATTAATGTCTTTTGGCTAGTGACTGCTTTAGGTTGTCCAGTTACGTAATCCAAAGATTCTATTGTATTCCCTTCATCAAATTCCGTGTAGCTGACAAGACCTGTGCTATGGAACGTAACATTATCACCCATGAAATCCCGAACCGTACAATCCTCTAAGGTGCAGAACATTGAACTTTTCGTAAAGGCTACACCATAACTATGCTCTACAGCAACTTCACTTGGATTTAAAAAACTACGGTCTTCCCTGCATCCAACAATCTCGCCACCTACGAATTTCGCATGTTCTGCTCTCGCAAATGATACAGTAATCCCTACAAAATTATAGTAATCTGTCCCCGTTCTTGTATCGAATGGACTTCTTCTGTCAGAGTCGTAGATGACTTTCAACTTGCAGCGGTGGTTATTGAAAGTAATCCCATCTAGGATCTGAATTGTTCTAGGGTAGCAGAGCGCATAATTACCTGCTGGGAGCTTGACTTTAGTGTAACCTTCATCTTTTGCATACTGTATTGCATTGTTGATGCCTTGAATGTTTTTATCTGCCTGGATGAAATCCTCATCAACATAAGGCTTGCTAGGCAATCCTTTTTTTATACCCCATTTTTCCAAATCAATTAAATAGTTCATTCCCACACCTCTTTTTTGAATTTTTAGATTAATTTTCGTAAAAATAAAAAGAGCATCTCCAACTAATGGAAGATACTCTTTTGTGTTCAGCTCCCTACTTCACATGTACATAGGCTCCATTTGTAGTTACATAGTATGTTTTGCCCTTGCTGTTGTGTACTTTGTACTGTGGTGATCCATCTACATTTACTTTTGCATCAATTGTAAAACCTAATCCTGCATCTAAAGTGCCAGCAACATCTTTATCTGCCCAAGAAGCAGAGTCATAGAAACGTAGGTTGTCCACTTTAGAAACGACACGCTTTCCTACAATCGGATTAACTGGCTCTTTCTTCTCGAATTTGATGTAAGAAGGATTGTTATATACCCACTGATTACCGCCAAGGTTTAGCCACCCATCTTTTTCTCCCCATACTTTATATGATTCTGGTTTATTCAACTGACGAATAACAGAGTAACTTGCATCTGGTCCTTTACGAAGATTTACATTGTAACCTTCAATATATGCAGTGCCTTCCATATTAGCGACTGGTTCGCCTGGTTTAGCTGGTTGTTCTGGAACAGAAACAGCACTATTATTATATGCACGTTGTACATCTGCTCTAAATTGAGCTTCTGATACTCCATGACTACGTAAGTAATCAAGTGGATCTTCATGGTCTGTGCCACCAAGATACTTCGTAACATCATAGTGAGTCCACAATCCTTTTTCTACAGATAATCCGCGGTCACGTAAAATTTTAGCTAGTAGCTTCACGTATTTGTCATATGAACGTTTAAATTTATCATAATCTGTAGTTTCACAAAGCTCTACATGTACAAAACGTTTATTCGCGCCAGGTCCACCGCCATAAGCAATGTACTTTGTATCCGCAATTTGAATCGTCTCGTTCCAATCGACTGCATAGTGTACGAATGCATTTCGCCATGTACGAGTTTCATATTTTTGAATGTTAATAGCTGGCGCTTCTGGAGTTGCTGTACTATGTGCCACTACGCCTTCATAAGCACCTACACCATAACGATATGGTTGTTTCGGTAAATCAGGAATAATAAGTGTTCTATCAGCAAAAGCACCTGTAGCAAAGCTAAATAGGAGCAATGAAGTCATAAATACAGAAGAAACGATTTTTATTGGTTTTTTCATTAAGCATCTTCTCCTTTTTCTTCGTGGTCTGTCCAAATACCAAGTGAGACACCTACTGCAAATACATACGGCAATAATTCCTCAAGAAAGTTATTCGCTTCTGATATTCCGAATTTAGTAAATAGAAATCCAATCAATGAAAAAACCGCAACCCAGGTACGCCAGTTACGGAATCGTTTTTCAATATTTTCTTTTGACATATTACATTCCACCTTTCAGTAATAATCCAATTAATCCAGTTACAATTGCACCAATGATGATTCGAAGAATCCAGGTTGTATTAGCACTGATTTTTTCAAGCTGCTTGTTTATATTCACGATGTCGTTCTCGTTGACAGTAGTACGAGTTTCTAAGCTGCGGATGTCACGTTGCATATCTTTTTGATCTGATTTAATTTGTTGGATCTCTTGCTTTAAATTGTTTAGTTCCTCCAATACCCTCATCCCCTTTTTGACAATAAAAAAAGAAGCATCAGTTATGCTCCCTTTTTTATTGCTATTTAACTGGCAATACCTTCACTGCTTACCATTACTTAATTGGATATGATAGCGAGAATGCTACGTAATGAGTAGTAGCTTCTGGTAGATACATAGAGATATTTCCGTCTTTACCGACTAACACTGTAGCAGCTACAGGTAAGTTCACATTAGAGGAAAGGAAAGCGTTAGCTGCAAAGTATGAATCCTGCTCAGGTGAGATATCCGTAGTGATACGTGCAATGACTTGCTTATTTTTAACTGAGCGGACAGCGCCTGTGATATGTACCAAGTTACCATGACGGCGAAGCTTCACAGGTGTATCACCATCCTGCACTGCATTCGTGATGCTTAGCTCCTCCCAAGGGACATCGTCCATATAGAATAAACCGTCACCTTCTAGCCACACACTGCTTTCATAGTTGCCCTCATTTAAGAAGATAGCTTGCGCTTCTTTGTCATACTTGAAGAATCCAGGGATTAGTCCGTAACGTTGTTCCATCTCTTTAATTACTTCTTGTTTTACCTCATTATAATTTGTAGCCATTATTAAACATCTCCTTCAAATTTTGTTGTTTGATTTGTTGATTCTCTTTAATTACTCGTATTTTTACCGCATTTTGTCTTATCTTTTCTACATCGTTATCACCCCCTTTCGAGCAAAATAAAAAAGACCAGCTATTGCTGCTCTGTAGGTTCCGTTGGATTTTCAGTTGTTGGCGTTTCTGTTTGACCATTCTTTTCTATTAAACCCTGTACTAATGATTCTAACTTTGTCACTCTTTCATTGAGTTGTTTGTTTTCTTCAATCAAACGCTCATTTACTTCTCTTTGTTCTAAAACATGTTCCTTCAACCCTGCCATTGTTACAGATACCATGCTATAAGTATCAACCGTTTCATGCTTTTCGCCTGTAAAAATTTCATCCGCATCATCAGCGATTAAACCGATATTTTTTTTGATTTCTTTTATGGTGTGTAAGTTGTCCGGATCGGACTCTCTTTTTTTGTACAAATTAGCAACGTCAGATTTGAAATAGTATTCTTGGACATTAGCTTCTAGAATTTTTTCTAGAGGTGAGAACGTTAGGTCTTTGATATAAGTTTTTAAACTCCTTTGTGACGTATTAAGAAATCGTTGTGCTTTCAAGTCTGCCCAGCCGCCCCCGCGTGTTAGGAATTGTAATGCTTCAGCATAATCTGGATGCGCTGAGCCACGAATTATGAAGTATGATAATCGTAATTCAGAATCATATTCATTTCTAGCTAAGCACATGATATTCGTGTTATTAACACCTTTTTTATGAAAATAAAATTCGCCAGTGCCACTTGTAAACCATTGGAGCCCATCGCTGGTAGCTTCAAATTGTCCTGAATTCCTAAAGAACAGTAATTGTACATTTGAACTATAAGTATCATTATTGGAATCTTTCACCATTTCGATACTACCCACAGATTCTTTTAAATTGTTCGGGTTAACGATGTTATTAAAAACAAGAGAACCTATCATATTAGAGCCGACAAAAGAGTCAGACCCAAGAACAAGAGCTGGACGTACACTCCCATCACTTCTGTTGAAAAAACCCCAGAATGCCCGTGGTGTTGATTTTTCATATAATGTCATGTATTGTTGTGTCATTTCTACAAAACGGTCGCTATTAGCTGTTCTAATTGTAACCCCTTTTAGTTGTTGAGCTTCTAAAGATTTAGCTACTGTGTTACCATCTAATTCAATTTTTCCCGCTTTAATTTTAACTGTCTCAGCTGTTTGGTTGATTTCTGAAATAACAGTTCCTTTTTTGACGGTGTTACTAATTTCTTTTTCAGTTACCTGAATACGTCCTTCCATTGTCTTTACATACGTATCTTTAGCAAATGTTCCGTCTGATTCAGTTCTTGTATACACATCGGTTTTCTTAGCGGATAATTCAACACCTTTTTCATTGGCTGTAATCCTACGTTCTATATCTGTAACCTTCTGATCATAATCCTCTGTTGCGACTTTATCTGCTAGATCATCCATGATTTTATCTTTATCAACCATGTCATTTGGATTTTCGATGAAAGAACTTGCTGTAATCCCTTTTTGCAGCATCGGACGTGCCATCCAGAAGGTACCATTTTGAAGGACGTATGCTCTTAACCCTACAAGAGCTGCGTCATCCGGAGCTTTTAATGTATGCGATTGTCTGACCCATGTATCATTAGGAATAGTAAAGTCATTAACAGCTGCTTTTAATTGTGTGCCATCTGATTTCCAAAAGATAGGGACCAATCTAATTTTCTTATTGTAGTGTTCATCTATATTTTTAGTCATAAAATACGCTGAAATAACAACATCTTCCCCGGGTTTAACAGGGATTCTATTAGAAGTGAAACTGTTATAAACAAGACTCGTTTGACCATAGCAAGATAATTTACAGCTAAAATCTCCTAAATATGTTGTATCTTTATCTATAACCATTGGAGAGTTATCAGCCGTCCAATATCCCCAGTACTTTGTACCCTGTGTAAATCTGGTGTTTCTAATTTCATTCATTGCACCAATTCCACCAACGTACTCTTCTACCTGTTTTATATCAACCTTAGCTGTGATAGCTTGTGAGTTCTGTTCAATTTTTGTATTAGCATCAGTGATTTGCTTCCCTTGATTTGTTGTAGTGATAGATACTTGTTCAACTTTGCTTGTTAAACCTTTTACATCACTTGTGATTTCAGCAGTACGCTCATCAAGATTTTTTACATCTTGTCCATAATCCTTCAGCAGAACTTCCCATTCTGTCCCGTTCCACTTTTTCAATACACCGGGTTTACCTTGAGAGATATCTTGCCATAGGCTTTTTCCAGCTACTAAACCTACAGTAGGAGCAGTAACACCTTCGTAAATAGTTGTTTGGTAATTCTTTAGATTTTCAACTACCTGTTCAGCTAATTGCTTTGCTGCTTCAGATTCTTTTTGTGCTGCATCTGTTTTCTTATCATTCTCTTTTACTAGTTCCTCTAATTTGTCTAATAATGGTTTATTAGCTTTAGTTTCTAACATACCAAGAATTTTCTTGTACCATTTTTGCAATTCATCACTAACGATAACAATTTCACGATAATCACCAAAATAATATTTATCCTGACTTGGATCAGTATCGCATTCCTCTGCACCGATTGCCCGTGCTTCCAAATAGAGCGGAGGAGAAAATTCGGTATCTTTGATTCGTACTGTGTCTCCACGTCGCACTGCTTCGTGAGATAAACCAAAAATCTTTTCTAATGACTGAGCATCAGCCTTATATATTTGTGAAGTATTAATTCGCTTCTTTAATTCCATTTCACCTAACTGTTTCAAACGCTCTGGCTTCATATCCTGATCTTCTGTTTCAGGAGTATAGATGTCAAAAATATGATGTCCATCTTGATGCCAACGCTTAAAAGCATTGAAGTCATAAATGAAGTTTTTTCCGTCATTAACAGTTTCAATTGTTAGAATTCCGTCTTCCCCTCTATCTAAAACCGGAACAAGTGCAGTAACAATATTTTGCGAATTTTCGATTCGATTGATACCAATAAGATCTTTCCCTAACGTGATTTCTTTACCGCTATCACGCCCAACCTTTTTTACAGCATCTACATATCTAGCAACAATTTGATTGGATTTAATAACTGTACGGAAACGTAATTCCATTCCAAATTCAGATTTTAAACGCTGCAATAAGGCTAATGGATTTGTCGGCTTGTCAATGGTAATGGTTCTAAAACTAGCAAACTCTGTGATTCCTCGTTTCCACTTTGTTCCTTTCACACAGAAATCGATTAATTGAGCAACTGTGTATTGTTCTAGTTTTTGTGGAAGGATAACTTTAGCGCCTTTCAATTTTACATGTTCGCTAAGTGCTACAATCTTTTTCGAACGATTATCACTACCTTGATCAATTTCAGTAATGAAATAGGTGACATACCCACCTTCTCGCACGCGTTTCGCAATTATGTTGCGACTCATTAAGGTAAATGCATCTCGAATATCTTCACCTACCTCAAATTCGAATGTATCTAAAGCATTTTCTAGATCCCATTTTCGTATGTCGTTTCTATAATCTTCTTCTTCAATAATTCCAACAGTTGCTTCTGTTTTAAAATCAAGAATGTGTAATGTATTTTTCATCGATATCGCTCCCTGAATTCCACGTCAACTTTTCCAATATCACGAGGATATGCTGAAATCTTAGTTTGCCCTTTCTTTAATCGCAAAAAGTCACTACTGAAGTCTTTCAAGAATAATTGACTTTCTCCATTTATTCTTATATCACTTTTCTCACTATCTATTTCTATTTTGTCGCCAGTATTAATAATGTAAGGTACATTAAAATCAGCCGGATTATTATAACGCCATACACGCAATTGATTGAAAGATTGGCGCTTAGTTCCGATATCACCAAATACAGCACTGTGAATAACAATTTGGGCAAGTTTACTTTGATTAAATCGATCTTCTATATCATTAAACACCCGGAACATGGCGGAATCATGTTTACCTTTTTCATCTACTTTTGCAATATAAGCTTCCCAACGTTGGTTAACTCGAACGATACGCAATACACCGCTAAACAAGTCCCATGTATTTTCGTAAGTACCGTGAGAACCAATAATTTGCACCATATTATTTTTATTACCTGCATGAATATCTACCCAAGTGTAACTTGTTCCCAATTGATTACGCCAAATTGCCATTTTCCCTATGATTTCGCTAGTTTCGTCTAATAAATATACTTCCATTCGTCCGATTTCGTATGATGTCATTTGAAAATCTAAGTCAACTTCTACCCTGAAATTTTGGATAGGAACTTTAAGAGACCGCTTCAATGCTGGTCCGTGCCAACCGGTCCCTGTTCCGTAATCTGCTGCCTGTAGAGGTCCTTCGCCTGAATTTTCAAACGAACCAGCGACATTTCCGTAATCTACGTAATTTGCCGTTGTCCAACCGATAGTAGTCATAGGTAAATCTGCAATTAGTTCTTCTCTAATAAAAGGCTTTTCCTCCACAGTTGCTGGATAACCAATTCGAAAGAACTGTCCATCATCAGTATCAAGATCAAAGAATGTGCTTTCTCGTGCTGCTGTTAGGGTGATCGTCGGAATTGCTTCTACTGTACCTTTATTTTCTACATCTGCTTTAAAAGTAGAATTTTGATTAATCATTGTGTATTTTTTTTTATCTTTTGATAGTTTATAAGGCATTGGACAAATGAACTTGATTACACCTTTGCCAAGAGTAACGAATTCATCTGGGTCAAAACTTTCATCCACAACAGCCATATAAATTCTGCCCGGTTCTGCATCAAAAATAAGCTCAACTGGCTGTTCTGTGATTAGCCAATCAGCTATTTCTTCTTTCAACTTTTCTAAATCAGATCCATTTGGAACGATAATTCCTACTGGAATATTAAGTACACGAACATCGGTTTCCGTACTTAATAATCTCGCTCCTGGATAATTAGGAACTTGTACAAGGTTTCTCCTTAATGGCGCCCATGTTGGTCTTTTCCATCCTTTTTCTATTTGAATGAAATTTTTACGCTGATTATTAAATGTAAAAGAACTCATTTTGACACCTCTTTTCTTTATAAAACAAAAGAAACCCTAACCCTTAAAGGATGAGTTTCTTTCTTCTTCTCTCTTTTGGAACTCAGTTGTATAACGATAAGTGCCACGTGCAACATCTTTACCTTCTAAATGCACAGGTACTTCAATTACTAGATCGCCACCTTGCATTGGTAATACACCTGCCATCCCTGCTTGCACCGATCCATAATTACCACCGCCTAGATTAACCGTTGAATTTGTAACATTACTAACCATGGATTGTCTATTACTTGCCATACTTCCATAAACACTACTCATCACACTTTTTAAGCCAGATAATTCACTCATAGAGCTAGCTAATTGATTCATAGTATCAGCAATGCCCGAAAATTGTTCATTTGTCGAACCTAGTTGCATAGTTGCTGCAATTCCTGCTCCAATGTCACCAAGTGTTTTTTTGTTCAGCGGAAGTACGGCTTCTCGTCCCGCTTCTCCTGCGCCTTGTAGGTTTCCACCATTCATTCCAAAGATAGTCGGTTTAGTGAAGATACCACCTTTTGCACGCCAATCTATATTGAGTCCAGATGGAAACGTAATATCTTTTCCTAAAATGTTTTTCGTACTAGTTTGTAAACTGAAGTGTGGAAGAGGTGGCATTTCAGGTTTTGGAATTTTTAATTTTAAATCGCTAAAAAATCCCTTGATTTTATCAATCCAACCTTTCACAGTTTCAACAGCATCTCGAATCGGATCAACTATAAAACTTTTAGCAGCATCAAATTTTTCTTTGGCTGCATTCTTCACTGAATCAAACTTATCCTTAGCAGTATTGTACAAATCTGAAACTGTATCTTTTACACTGTTGTACGCTGAAACAATTGGATCAATAATATATTGCTTCACTAAATTCCAGGCTGAAAGTGTATAGGACTTAATAGTTTCCCATTTTCCTAATATCCAATCTGCTAAATCTCCAAGTTTTTCTTTCACCCAACTCCATGCTTGTGAAACCGGGTCGATAATATATTGTTTAAATAAGGACCAAGCTGCTAGTGTATACGATTTTATAGTTTCCCATTTTTCGAGTATCCAATTACCTAAATCGCCTAATTTTTCCTTACACCAGTTATAGGCTGCTGTTATTGGATCGATAATGTATTTACTTATTGCAGCCCAGGCAATTTGTGTAGCAGCTGAAATAAGTAGCCACCCAGCTTGCAAGACCGTTGAAATTAACGAAATAATAGGATCTAAGACTGTAAGAATCATATTCCAAGTATCTTGCCAAGCTTGCACCAATGTTCCCCACAATGCAGATGCTGTCTCGACAAGAGAAGACCACCAAGAAGATGCAGTTTCAACAATTCCAGACCATAAGTCACTAAAGAATTGACCTATTGGATCAAAAAAACTATGCATCGTTTCTAAAAATGAAGACCAGACCTCACTACAGGATTGAACTATACCGTCCCAAAGACCTACTAAATATTCTTTAATAGAATCCCACATCTCTATTGTCCAAGTTTTAATAGATTCCCAGTTGTTATAAATCACAACACCTAAAGCGACTACAGCAGCAATAATAACCGCAAAAAGCGCAATCCATCCTGTCATTGCCAAGCCTATACTGGATATGGTGACAACTATAGGAGCTAAAGCCATAAACGCCCCTGCAATTACTCCAACAGCTACTGCAACAGCTGTGAGCGTTGCTGCTAATTTTGGATTATTAGAAATCCAATCAGCAAATTTAGAGATAAGATCAGCTACAACTGATAAAACTGGTTCAAGAGCCATCTTTAAATCGCCCATTGCCTTTTGCATTTTAACCGCTGGGTTTGCATCCATTTTCTTTATGGAATCATTTAATTGATCTTGATTCTTCTTAAAGTCTACTACCTTACTTTGTGCTCCAAGTAATGCATATGTTATATTATCTCCTTGGTCTTCCCACATTGTACCGAAGAGCTTGACACCTAGTTCATTTCGTTTTGTTTTATCTTCGACGTTTTCTAAAGCTTTTGCAATCTCTGTCATAGCGGCAGAACCTTCTTTTCCACCTTTAGAAACAGATTGCCCCCATTTTTGCAATTGTTCTGCTGAAATATTCGTACCTTGAAGGGCTTCCGTCATAGCCTTGTCGACACCTTGACCAAATTCAGCTGCTTTGATACGCCCTTCTTTTAGTCCATCTAATAGGTTATCGATATTCCATGTACCAGTTTCAATCCCAGCTTCCATAATAGCTTGTACTTCTTCAGCACCGTAGCCAGCTCGTGTTAGCTGTCCACCATACTCAGCAATAACATCAAGTTGTTCTGGTGGAAAACCAATTTTTAAAAGAGAATTTGTTAAACCAAGAGCTTCTTCATTGGTAATTCCCAATTCATTTGCTATTTCATTTGTTTCTTGAATTAATTCATTAAAATCTATTCCTTCATAAGCTTGGGATATAGCTGCTGCACCTTTTACAACCGCTGCATTCGCTTCATCACTAACATTTTTATTTAATGCCCATTGTCTGCGTACACCTTCTAAAGCCGCTTCCCCATCAACGCCATAGGCTTCGATACCTCTAACTGCTTCTTCTACGGATTTTTTCGAAGACTCCGGAACATCAAAAGTTATATCAATTTTTGTTTTTATTTTAGACATATCAAGTGCTTGTTCAATAGCCCCTGCTATACCTCCACCTGCTACTAATGCACCTGCTACACTTTCCAATCCTGATCCGAAATCATCTACCGCTCGCTCTGCTTGACGTGCTTCATCTGCAATTTCATCTAGTTCTCTACTTATTTGTTCTAAGTCCGCACCATCATTAACACTTCGTAAAGCCGCTCTGAAACGTTCTAAATCAGCATCAGCCCCTAATGATCCATTGCTTCGCCAAGTTGTTCGGATGTGGCGGTTCCACTTTTAATCGCTGCTGTTAGTCGTCCACCTAATATCTCTGCAAAATCGTCTACACTTGTACCAGTCGCATCAAAAAGAGTATCTAATTCACGAGTTGAACGAGCAGCTCTTTCTTGCTCATCTCTCATGTTTTTTAGTTGATTTTGCAGACCACCAAGCGAACCTTGAGTATACTCAAGCTCACGTCTGAAAGCTCTATATTGTTCAGCGGATATGTCACCACGTTCAAATTGAGCCTGTACCTGTTGTTCGGCTGCCTTCAATTTATCAAGTTTCTCAGTAGTCGCTGCAATTCGTTGGGTTAACAGTTCTTGTTTTTGTGCTAAAGCTTCCACATTACCAGGATTAAATTTCAAGAGACGTTCAACATCTTTTAACTCTTTCGCTAAATCATTACTACGTTTATTTACATCTTTTAAGGCGTTTTGAAGTCCAGTGGTTTCACCACCAATTTCGACAGTAATTCCTTTGATTCTGCTTCCTGCCATCATTTCACCTCATTTCTTAGAAAGCATTAAAGTCTTTTTGATTCGCTTTTCTTACTTTGTCTTTCTTCGGATTTTCCATTTCAGCAAATTCGGAAATATAATCAAAGCAATCACCAACAGTCATAGTTTCTAGGTCAGCATGTGTTAACTTCGATTTATAACAAAGAGCAAGGAACGTATCAGTGGTTAATTCTTCATCACCGATAGCTCCTTGCTCTCCATCATTTCCTGTTATTTTTTTTTTGCTCCCATAGTGCTTTGAATCATATCCATGATTTCCGGAAGGATATCGTAAATAGGGAATTCGTCAAAACCATCTAGCCATGTAATCGGATCAGGGATACTTTGATCAGCCGTTCTAGCATATAACCAAACCAAATCATAAATAACCTCAAAATCCACTTTACTTAAATCAAGATTAGATACATCAATAAGATATTGTGAACCATCTTGATTGGTAACTGCACTAATTGCACCTAATCCCATCATATCCGCAAATAAATCACGTCTAAATTGTGCTTTATAACGCTTAACCGTTGCCGCTGTACTTTTTAATCGAACCTGTTTATCATCTATTACAATTGTTTTTTCCATCTAATTACGCCCCTTGTGTTGTTTTTACATAGACTTTTTTATACCAGTTATCGTAAATCGCTGGTGTTGTTTTAGAAGTGGTTTTAGTTTTAACCATGCGCTTTCCACTAATATCAATAGGGCTAGAGACGAATTTTAATTCGTTTGCATTCGGTTCAGCAGAACTTGTTTTTGTTTTTGATGCAAGCGTAGGACGACTTGCGGAGCAGTTGAACATAACATGTCTAGTTGCTTTGATATCACCATCAAATTCAAATAATAATGCAAATGATTTCCCTTTTGCATCTGCTAATTCGTTTAGCACGCCATCTGTATCATCCAATTGCTCACCTAACGCATCTATCCCGAACTGCTCTGGAATATATGCGATAGATAATGTTCCATCATAGCCTTGGTTATTTGATGCAGCATAATAGAGCATGTCATCTGCGTAAAATTCAATTAAATCACCACGCGGTTCGAATGTTAATTCAACCGCACCAGGCAATGGAATTGGTGTTCCAAATGTAACTACCCCATCTTTTGTTTCGTATGTTGCATAATGAACATTTTTTAATCCGAAACTCACTTTATTTTCTGGCATTTAAATCAACCTCATTTCATATATTTTTTGATATAATTTTTCAGATTCAATAAAAACCTCAAATGATTCATAAGGGATCTCAAGATCATCTAAAACTTTTTCTAACTTAGATTCTGTAACCAAATCTTTTCTTAATGTATAAAGCTCAATGCTTACATCATTTATTTTTTTGTATACCTTGTTATCAGCCATCATGTTTGATGATCCATCCACAAGGAAACAAATATAAGGTGGCGCCGGTACTGAATTATCTGGAGTAGCTATGAAATGCGAATAAGCTACAGGATATCCTGTAGCATCAAGAATTTTCTTTAATTCAGCTAATGTCATTGCCTTATTGCTCCTTCCACACGATCAATGAAATCATTTACTGCACGTTCTTCTGCTGGAGCGATATGAACTTTAGCCGCAACGCGACCGCCGCCTTTTTTCGCATGGCCTTTCTCTAATAAATGAGTTAATTGGTAACGGGTTTTATTATGAACAATATATTTATTTCCTTCTTTCTTCTTACGCCATCCTTTACGATAAGCTCCAGTCTTCTTAGGACTTTTTTGTTGCAAGTCATCTACAAGATCATCTGAAACTTCATCTGCTGCTTTTTCAATATCCTCTTCAATCACATTTGAATACCGTTGTAATTCTCTTGCAATCTCATTTGCTAAACTATCGATACTAGCCACCAGCTTTCACCTCACAATACAATTCAATCCTTTCATCATCTCTTTCGTATGTTCGGTAAATACTA
Organism: Bacillus cereus group sp. N21; assembly: GCF_016483395.1. NCBI lineage: Bacteria > Bacillati > Bacillota > Bacilli > Caryophanales > Bacillaceae > Bacillus > Bacillus cereus group sp. N21. The sequence goes on along the minus strand of NZ_JAEHBX010000009.1, from coordinate 10,784 downwards.
TATTCTTTCGAATGATACTTCACTTTTCTTTCGTCTTGATAATCAAATGTGTGGACGAGTAATACACAACTAGCTTTAATTCCACTTTGTCCAGCTTGGAAAAATTCCGATTGTGGAACAGATTTTTTCTCACAAAACACTTGTCTACTAAATGTTTTGATTTCCTCTTTTTGTCCTAGTTCATCTTCAATAGTTGTAACAACTGGAAACAATAAAATATCGTTCATTTATAATCACCCGCTAAAGTTAGGTGGTTTCTAAGCATGTTATAAGATAATTGGAAGCGTTCTGCTTCTTTTGCATCTGGAATAAAATTAGCTTTTACATAAGTGATGATCGCTCGTTTAATAAGTGGATCAGTGTCCACACTCGCTTTTTCTGAAGAAACGCCCGACAACATTAAGTCGTGCCGGGCCGCTTCAATTAAATCTGAAATTTCATCATCAAGAGCATCATGTGAAATACGTAACGCTTTCTTTACAACATCAAGCATCTTTTTTCACCGTTTTCTTAGGTGGTGGACTTAAATATTCTTCTTTAACTAAAAAGGCGATACGTTTAGAATCAGTCGATTCGTACATATCACCTTCCGAATATCCTATTTGTGTATCTTTATCAACAAACGGCTTAATTACTATGCTTTTCATCTGTTATCAGCTCCTTAAACTGCTGCTGCCTTTTTAAGAACTACAAGTGAATTAACATTAACAGCTTTGCCGTCGACAACCATAATTGCTTTTGTAACCATGTCGTCAGTTTCGTTATCTTCATATTTTTTAACGCCCATTTGGTAATTAGTGTTAAGAAGGTAATCACTGAAATTGAATAAGAAAGCGAATGGTTTTCCAGTCGCTGCAGTAGTGAAACTATCAATATAGTTGCAAAGTACAACTTGACGTCCTAATAGAACTCGCTCTGGTTTACCATTAATACCGTAATTCGTTCTTGCGATAGGTTGTCCGCTTGTATCTACCATTCCGGCAAACGACATAAACGTTTTCTTCGTCATGCACCAAACGGCACCATCTTCATATTCAAGTGGTAAAGCTGATTCTGCATCAACTAATGTTTTATACTCAACTTTAGCAATATCTAGCGCTTGTCCTGCAACAGGTGTTTCAGTCAAGATACCTTTTGGTTGTCCTACCCCAGTACCATTAATGATTGATTGTTCAATTGCTTTTGTCATTGCTTCTACGACGTTATTAATTAAAGTAGATTCAAAGACAGGCAACGCCATAGTATCAACTTCTAAAGATACAGCTACTGCACAACGAAGTTTATTGTAGTTGAATGTAATAGCACCTGTTGTTTTCTTTTGCTTATCACTTCCTGCACTTTCAGCTACCCATGAAGCTACTGGTTTAACAGAAGAAATTGGAACACTTACGCCACCTTTGATTGCAGTACGTGTCACAAGTGGAAGGATCATACCAACAGCTTCGATTTTTTCGATAATCTGGTTTAATACAGTTTGTGGAATAACAGAACCAACATCACCTGTTTTTGTAACTGCATTTGCTCGAAGTTCAGCAGGAATTGCTTCTCCACGAAGTACGTAATTCATGAAAGCATTACGGTATTCAAGGGAATCTGTACTAAATTCGCGTTGCTCGCCTTGTGAATCAGTATTAAAAGTTTGAATTGTACGAGTTTCAGGTGCTCCACCTTCATTGATAGCACTAGCTTCTTGCAATAAACGTTGACGTGTTTCAATTTGACTCTTTTTATCATTTAATTCACGAAGTTCTGTATCTAATGCCGCTAAATCAACCTCTTGATCACTTTCTAATAAACTACGAATCTCTGTCATACGTGCTAAAATTTGTTCTAAATTCATTCAAATCTCTCCTTATAAGTAAGTTTTTAAAATTAATTTTTTACGTAAAGTTCCTTGCTTTCGTTCTTCCACATACTCTTTGTATGGATCGTGAGAACGTGCAGAAACTTGCGAATCTGGGTAAGCTGGAAATGCAACAGGACTAATCTCAACTAATTTCGCTTTGGTTACACTTCGAACGATGTTGTCTGGGTCAGATTCATCCCACTCTTCTTTTGCCATTTGAAAACCAAAGGAAACGCCGTCAACATCACCGCGTTTAATCGTTTCAAATGCATCATTTCCAAGTGTGGTATTGGGTAAGTCCAATTCAAATCGCAAGCCAATATTATCTTCAAACAATCGAAGTGTGCCATTTTTAGTTCTGCCTAATATTTGTGACGTATCATGACTCCACAAAGCTAATTGATCATCAGCAGTTAATGAGTCGGTAAAAGCCCCTCTCTTAAACTGCTCTTTAAATCTCCGCCAATATCCCATGGTATGAGATTTCATTTCCCATTTAACCGCATATCCGAAAATGGTACGGCTGCCATTTTCATCTTCTCTAATTTCAACTTTCCCCGGCATCAGGTCCCGTTGTTCCGTTTTGTCCATTTTTCTCACCTCCTTCACCTGTTGTTTTTCCGTCCTTAACTAGAGCTGTGTCTAATCTACGAATCGGTTTATCTCCACCTTCAATTGGTCCAAGCGAAAGAATGGAACGCCATTCATTCGGTGTCATTGACCCTCTATCAACCATCTGAACTAAATTCATTTTTGTAGACATAGAAGCATATTGAAGGCTTGATGCTTCAAAGATAATCTTGTTACCGAATCCTCTTTCACGACGTGAAAAAAGCTTCCTGGTAAATTCTCCAGCAAGCTGCATCGCAAATGGTTCGATTTCAGATTCGTAATATGCATTCCATTCATCTTCTGAATATTTACTCTGTATAATTTTTTCATTTGTGTTGAAGAAGTTATATATTCTTTGAGTTGTTTCTTGCATTTGTTTAGAATCTGGAACAAACGCCTCATTCTTCACTTGTTCTAAATCATAACGTGGATCAGTAGCTGCTGCACCTCCGTTCAAATTATCAATACTTAGATAATTTTTAACGAAATTTCCAACCTGCATATCTATATCTTCTTGTTTCAAGACAGCTTTGAATTTAAGAATCCATTTAATAATTGCGCTATTTTTAATAGCTTTTACAATTCCTTGGTCTGTAGTTGTAACGATTTCCATTAATGAAGATAATGCTTTTCCTGGATGTTCACCAAAAAAGTCATCTTCATTAAAATCTTTTCTGAGATGAATTACATCTACATATGGAACAGTCATTCTCTTTCCATTTTTAAAATAAAAGGTTAAGAAGATATCACCTTTTACTCCTTCCACAACCTCTACAGTTATACAAGGAATAGGATAAATTTCAGTTGCAAAACCAAGTTCATCTCGTTTAATGTAAGCAAATGCATTATGATTCAGTTCTAATTGTACTGTCATTTTCTCTTGAAACATTTGACCTGTCATTAATGGATTCGGTTCTTCTAAAATAAATCTCATATATGGATCAGGATTTACTTTAAATTCATTTGCATTATCCCTAATATGTTTAGCAACTAATTTACCAACAGCCTTTGCTTTAGGACGGATGCATGCTCGTATAATATCACTCTGATAGATGTCACCATTCCAAGCAAAAAAACCACCACCATTATCGTTTATCATTTCAAAACGAGTCGTAGTAGGCGCTTGTTTCTTTCCGAATATCTTATCAAATAACCCCAATTTCTCACCTCCTTCTTAAATCATATTGAGGTAATCATTTCTCTTTTCTTGAAGCACTACATAAGCATTTAAAAGCGCTGCTGTACCATCGATACGTCGACGCTGATTCTTTGTTTTGTTTGGTTGTATATTTAAATTCTTATCAATGTCGATTGCAGTGTTAGACAAGCACCATTTATCTATAGGATTATTATTATAGTTAATTAATTTGGATTCTAAATCAGCTCCTAAAAGCTTCATTGGACTTGATAATGTCTGTTTACCTTGTGCAACTGGAATCATAGCTTCCTTGCCGAAATATCCTTCCATTTCTTCAACCCAATAATTTGCACTCCATCGGTCATAACCAATCCACGGAAGATAAATACCGTATTCATCACGTATTTCTAAGAACCATTCCGTTACATATTTATAGTGAACTGAATTCCCAGGAGTAGTTCTTAGTAAACCTAAGTCATGCCAACGATTGTACGGTATTTTATCTTCTGTACTTCGCTTTTCTAACAAGTCTTCTGGAAGCCAGTACATCTGTTTAACATATATGTGCGGATCATTCGGAATCTTAAAAATAACCTTCGCTGCGGTTAAGTCGGTTGTTGAAGATAAGTCACAACCGCCAATTCCATACGAAGGTTTCAGTTCATTGATATTATAAGTAGCTAAGTTATTTAATTGTTCAAATGTTAACCATGCCTCTGATGACGTTTCTCGAATGTTAAAGTCTTTGGTTAATAAGTTGCTCACTAAAAGAGAATTAGCTCTAGCTTTATTCACTTTCGTTTCTAAGTTATCTATTTTTTTTATGGTACCTAAACCAGGATTAGCTTTAGCCCATTTTGTTTTGTCAGTCCATTCTTCTCTTTTATCAAGTTCATAAATGATAGGTAAAAAACGATCATCTTTATAACCCTCTATATCATCTAATCCATTCAGCAACATTTCCGCTTCATCATACTTCATGTCATAAACGGATTCTCTTACCGTTCCGGCTGTTGTAATCATAAGGATTAATGGTTGTTCGCGCGCCGAAGTGCCATCGACAATTACGTCATATAAATTCTTATCTTTCCACGCATGTATTTCATCGAGTGAAGCGCCATGAACATTTAAACCATCTAATGTATCGCTATCACTACCTACTGGTTTAAATAAACTATCATTAAAATCAGCAGTTAACTCTTTGACCAGAGTTTTTATTCTCTTTGATAAAGCTGGTGACTTTTTCACCATTCTTTTAGATTCTGACCAAACGATTTTTGCTTGTTGTTCTTTAGTTGCTACTGCATAGACTTCCGAACCGCCTTCGCCATCTGCGACTTGTAGATACAAACATATACCAGATGAAAGTGTAGACTTACCATTCTTACGTGCGACTACTAAAAACGCTTCACGGTATTTTCTGGTTCCGTCGATTTTATGAACAAAACCGAAAGTAGCAGCTTAAAAAGCTTTTTGCCAAAGTTCTAAATCAATAGGTTTTCCAGCCCATTTCGCTTTACTGTGCTTACAATAATTTTCTATAAATTCAATAACATGATTTGCACGACTAGAATCATATTCATATTCAGAATCTTTATCATAAACATCATCAACAAGCTTCTTATATATCCTTTTAACTTTATTCCCTACGATAATTTCGCCAGATTCAATTTTATTGTAATACTCAATTATTGGATTATATGATAATGGATATTGTTTTCTCATCGATTTTGTACAAACCTTTCAAATCCATCATCTTCTTCTTTTTTCTTAGTATCTGGCTTAGGAATATAGTCACCAAGTTGTTTCATGATAGTTTGATAGCTTTTGTTCATAGCAATATAGCGTCTTGCTGCAGGTCTTTCTCTTTCGTACGGTTCTTGCGTTTCTGATTGTGAAAACATTTCGTCATAACCATTTTCATCAAGGTCTTTTCGAATATCTTCTAGTCGAACGCGCAAATCTGCCGCTTCAACAATCAACCCCTCAACTACCATGAGGGTATCTTTTGGCATTTCTTTGTATATCCGTTTAAGTCTGTTTATTTCTTTTTTAACACGATCTTCTTTTGTTAATTCTTTCTTTGTCGCCATAAATAGCACCTCATTTCTTTCATTTTGGGGTAGGGGGGTCACGTGAAATGACCTGTGTGTTACATGAAGCTCCCCCCTCGGTCCCTATAAAAATATTTTTTTTATTTTTTTAAGGGGGGGATTTGATTTAAATTACATTTAGGGCAATTCTTTTGTTTTGAAATTACTCTATCCTCACAATACAGTTCCGTTTCTTCTACAATATTTCCACATTTATTACATACTTCAATATCAATTGGTTTTACAGATAAAACATTATTAATATTGAAATGATTTTTATTAAGACTCAATAGCTCGCATGCATTAGTGTTAAACAATCTAACTTCACCAATGACTATATCCTTGCTACCATCAATGAACGTTACCTCACTTGCTTTAACATTCTTGGTATCACTATTCATTACTCATCCCTCCTAATCAAATCACCATTCGCATCAAACATTACGCCTTCAACAACGGGACTATTCTTCTCATGATGCTCACGGTTATGACAATCCTGGCACAATAGTTCTAGGTTACTAAAGCTCAATGTAATCTCTGGATCATTAATATTCTCAGGTGTTATGTACTCTTTATGATGAATTATCTTCCCTGTTCCCTGGCACCTCTCGCACAATCCGTGTCTTAGTTTGAAGTATGACTCCCTACACTTCTTCCATGCTGTAGACTTATAGAACTTCTTTGCATATTCCTTTGCCATTTCCTACTCCTTATCATTCTTTATACTCACCAATCCGATAACCAAAGTACATTACTAACAAAGTAACAAGTGAACCTGCGGAATATCCTATGATACCTCCAAGCCAAAACATCCAATCACTTCCCCTCCAAAATAAAAAGCACCCGAATGGATGCTTAGATTAAACTTATTCATTATTACTTTCTCTACTTTCATTATTATCTGATTTCGGGTCTAACAAGCTTCCTATATCAGGCGGCATAGTTAACTCTATACCAGCTACTGGCTGATTATCCTCATTAAAATAATACTTCTTCACTTTATTCAATTCTTCATTTTTCTTATTTTCACTCATATTACCCAACCTTTTATGTATGATATTAAACACTTTACTTAATATGTACATTGGGAAAGATAATATACTATTTTTTCAACTCTCACACGACTTATACACTTTTTGCATAATAAAAGAGCAACCGTGCACCAGTTGCCCTTTCTTCAAAATCTTATGTTATTACTATAAATACGGTAAATGAAGTTTTACTCTTCTTCCAATCACTTAATGCCGTTACATTCATCCGCTCCAACAATATTAAGTAACTGGAAGAAGAGCGAAAGCCCTTCCACACATACACAAAGTAAATTGCAATTGAATGTGAAAGCAAGAAACAACTGTTCATCCAATCTGCAACCATCGCCACCGGTTATGACAATCCATTTTCAGTTATCAGGAATTTTATGAGCAATGTTTTCCGCCACTACTCACAATACAAATATAACACGCTAATTCCAAAACAACCGGCACATTTACTGCCAAAAAGCGGTCACGACTCTGCCAAATATTTATTCTTAATTAATAAGGTAACTCGCTCAACTCTGATTTAATAACATCGACTTTTAAATTAAATTTCTCACACATTGATCTAACCAATTCCTCAAACCAACTTGATGCAGTTGGTGAAATATATACTTTTTCAATTAATACTCTAATATCACATGGGATTCCCAATCCATATGCTACTGTTGGTTCCGCCTCATCATCTATACACCCATCGTCAGTATGTACAAATGGCAATTGATGAATAGCTCGTATTTCACGTTCATGTTCAAAAGATTTTCTCTTATAAAAAAACAGATCTATAAGATCTTCCTCGTGCAACAACTCTTTATTAAAATCTTTATAATCTACTTTTCCCATAATAATCTTTTGCGGACTATGCGTAAAAGATTCTATTAATCGTCCAACATTTGATTGAATTGCTATCCCTTCATCACTCTTTAAATATAAATCCCACATTGCTGCAGATTCATATTCATTCATATGCCAACAGTTAACCGTTACAAATTTCCTCACATAATTTGCAAATTCATCCATACGTTTAAACGCATTTTCTTGTTTTTCCGGCTCTATAAGCCCTTTATAAATAATAGGTCTCATTTCTCTGTTTACTTTCGGAAAAGTACCCTCGAATTTATCTGCAAATCTATCTGATCTTGTGAAGAATATTTCTTCCTTATCCAACATACTCATAAATTTCGTAAAATCCATATATCTCCAAATTTTCGTTTCTTTTTTTAGCAATACGACATTCGGAAACTCTTCGTACATATAAAAACCTCCATACTATTAAATTATTTTTATTATTTCATATATTAAGTGAGTTATCCATATCTTATATTGTGTGTAACTGAGCCAATCGCCAAATCCCTTGATACCAATGAATTTATAAGACTTTCTTTTTTGAGTTACACAGTACGAAATTTATGGGTAACTATATAAAAACAAAAGAAAAAACAATGATTAGATTTTAAACCTAGTCATTGCTTTGTCCATTGCATCTTGGTTTACACCTATATAACGTAGCGTGACCTTTTCAGATGAGTGATTGAATATCTCCATAAGTAATGCGATGTTCTTTGTTTGCATGTACATATGATAGCCATATGTCTTTCTTAAAGTATGTGTACCAATCTCATCTAATCCAAATTCCGCTGCCGCTCCGCTTAATATCTTATATGCCATGCTGCGACCAATTGGACAGTTCTTCCCTTGCCTGCTTCGTAATAGATATTCATCATCTTCTCTTTCTTCATTGAACCATTTTAGTTCTCTTTTTAGTGATGATGTAATTTGTATTCTCTTTTGTTTGCCTGTTTTCTTTTCACGCATAGATATATGACTTCCTTTTACATCACCAACCTTTAACTTTAGTATGTCACTAATTCTTAATCCTGTATTAATACCCATAATGAACAGAATATAATTGCGCTCGCTCTTTTCCTTAAAGTAATCTTTTAATTGTTGTATTTGCTCTAGATCACGTATTGGCTGAACAAAATTCATTATTCATTACCTCCTGCTTCTTCTTTCTCGTAAACTTCGAGTCTAAGAGCAAAAGCAAGCTTATAAAATGCTCTAGCTTTAACACGTCGATAAGTTCGCTCACTCATCGCCAGTTCGTTATATACCATATAATCACAGATATCTTCATCTTCTAAATAGCGCTTAATAATGATGTCTCTTTGATTCCTTCCGGCTACTCCATTTCCAAAGCGGCTTAATGCTTGATCAATACGGAAAGACATCTTTTCGAGCCACTCCTCTCGTTCACTTTGCTGTACATTTGCTATCGCAACATCTTCTAACGGTTTTCCAACATCATGTGTAGGTCCATGATATCTAACTTCATAAGAAGGAGTGACTTTCATTTCTTTACGAATCATTCCAAACTGTCTATATATACGTACACTTTCAAGAACACCTTCTAATTCCTCTTGTGTTGCTGATCTATCGATTTTTGGTAAGAAAGATAATTGTTTAGTCATGTAAGACCACTCCTTTTTATTTATTAATTACTTCTGTCTTAATGCTCCACGTCTACGTTCATAACGCGGTCCGTGAATCCCCATTAAATCCTCAATATCACGTGTAGTTAATTTTTCGTTTCGTTTTTTCTTCTTTTTCTTTTTTGTTTGATTTGCTTGCTTTTTCCACTCACGTAATTGGTCTTTTAATGCTTTCATTTTCCCCATCTCCCTTTTCAAAATAAAAAGGACACCATTTCTTAAAACAGCTATATTTGCTGTTCTAAAAATTGGTGTCCTCTAGTTTTCTAGCCGGACTATATGCATTTCTTAACTCGAATTTTGTCTAATAATTTCGTTTTTTATTCATCCAGCTGATACATTAAACTTGTTATAATAAATGTATCATTGCCATCTGAAAAAGCGGCTCGTCCCCAACGAGTTGCTTTTTCTTTTTTATGTTAAAAGGATTATTTTGTTGAGTTTCTTAAAGTATTAGTTCCGAAACACCTTGTCTTATTAAACTCTTTCATCCATTCATCCTTATAAACTTCTTGTAACCTGCCATATGAGTTTATAGTCATTGTTTCCCTTGCTACCGGTAAAGACATGTCAATACCAACAGGGATACTTATAGGTAATGTAATTTGCATCTGCTTCGCCTTTTGACTACATTTCACACAGAACTTATCATTTGTCCCGTCTTCCATGTTCACCCATTTATGTTTACATTCCATTTTCCCTCTACCCCCTGAATAAAACTCAATATTCCGTCCATACTGTAAATAGGCTGATAAACAGCTATAATCCAAAACTGTAGTTCCCTAATCTCTTTTCTCCTTTCCCCTAAGGGCTGAGTAGTTAGCTTTTGCTAGCTGCTCTTATTTCTTCTTCTGAAGCATGTCTTAAAAATTCTGTAGAAGCTAACCACCTAGTTTTATCACCACATAATTCAATTCTGATAACTTGATTTCTTGGCTTTATAACTCGTGCTAGCCCATGTTGTTCTGGATAATCTGGATGAACAACCATTACATAGTCATCTTCTTTGAATTCCATATCCATTCCCCTTTTCTACAAAATGAAGTTTTTATTAAGTTCCCTTTCACTCCTGCATAATATTTCAAATTCCGTTTAATACTATAGCTGTAACTGAAAGTTACAAAGAATTGCTTGTAAGCGCTAGTTCTTTTGTACAACAAGTAGTTAGCTAATTGAGCTAGCTGCTTCGTTGTGTAATTGGTTACATTTACCTTATGTTTTTAACGTAATATTATGTTACGATATAAAAGAGTAAAATATATTGAGCTGTTATACCCATTACCCTAGGGAACTAGGGTTTTGGTTTGTACAAAATGAAATTTTTATACTTAATCTTCCTCAAGTTCCGTAACAGTTATATAGTTCCTAGCATTCTTTCGATTTGCTATTCTTCTTTGATACGCTGGTCTTGTATAAAAGCGAACTGTCGCAGGAAGTACGCCCATATAATCAGCACATTCCTGTATATTTCCGATGCATAGCAATGATTCAGCTTTATAAACGACGTACTCCTTTTTAATCATTTTCTATCTTCTTTAACAAATGCTATTTCTTCGATAAAAATATCAA
>NZ_JAEHBX010000089.1:0-15809 GCF_016483395.1 Bacillus cereus group sp. N21 | reverse complement strand
GATATTTATGGATACTTAGTAGATCAGACGGAAAGAGCACCAGTTGATTATTTACGATATGTCGATGAATTAGCGGTTTAAATGGATAACGGAACAATGCAGAGTAGATTGGTGGGGGCTACTTTACTAAGCATCGTTCCCTTATTCAGAAGATAGGTATTAAAATTTCACATACCTAATGTGAATTAAAAATAACAAAATTACAATAGGGGGATTACAGATGGAGCAATTATCATTCTTTCCAGAAATCGACGACAAGGAGTACAAATTAATACAGAAAGCGGTGGTTAAGGTATTGCGTGATTATAAAGCTCTAGCTGTACGTATGGAGAACCAAAGCGAGTGTGAAAGGGAAAGTATTCAATTGTTCCCGGAATTACGTGATACAAGGAAGATAAATGATTACAAGTACTTACAGATTAAAAGAGCATTGGAACATTCTTTAGATCCTGAGCAGAAAGAGATTATTGAACGGAAGTATCTAAACAATGGGCTAATGAGTGACAAGGCAATCAAAGCTCAAATGATATTAGAAAATAATTGGTATTACTATCAGAAGAAGAATGCAATTATGGCTATTGCTACAGCGTTACGGATTATATAAAAGGGGGAAGAGAAATGAATGCAGAAAGGTTAAAGTCTTACGCAAAAAGACAAGAGAAGAAAGCAGAACTATTTGAAAGAAAGTTTCTTGATTATAGAAATAAGATGCTTAAACTCTATTATTTGATTGATGATGAAGCGGTGAGAAAGGATATAAAGTCATTTTTGCAAGACGAACAAGGCGATATTGTATTTGGATCAATAGAAGAATGTTTCGAGTAAAAACACGGATAAAATGCGGATAAATTAACGATAAAGGAGCGGATATCTAGATGTTCAAATCACCGTATCATTATCTTACAAGCTCTTCAACGAGCTTTTGTAAGTTCCTTGACAACCGCATATCGAAGAGGATTAGTACACCTATAAGTGAAACGTTCTTATGCGAGAATGTCACGTAACGTATACCGCATAGAGGGCGGGCATGGGCGGTAAGAGTCCGCAATAAGACGAAAAGACAATTGAAAACTAATGAAGACATATTCCAGTGTGGCGGGTGTGACATAACTTGCATTCGTCATGCTGTTTCTATTGTATTTATCATTCAGCTTAGGAGTCGTCCCCTGAGTTGATAATAAATATAATATCCTGTCATGATTCATGATTTCTACATTTGAAAATGGAATGGGGTGGTTCATTTGATTGAATGACCATCACGTTCCCGGCACATTTCAAAACCAAAGTAATAAGTAATAAGAATAATAATGTATCGTTATTTGAGCACATTACACTTTCTAGTGATTACTGCGAATCTTCACTAGGCAGAGAGCTTCCGCTCTTTGTTTGAGCAAACATGAGGCAGTTCCCCCTCTGTCACCTCCACATGTTTGTTCACGCAAGAAGCGGAAACTTCTTGATACAAATCATTTTCATGGGTTGAAAATGATGTCTACGGACGTAAAACGAGGAGAGCTTTCGCTCTTTTCTCGGTCACTGACGTAAAGCGCGTAGCTTAGATGATATTTGCGGTGATCGAGAAAAGAATGAGAGTAATCTTATTCTTGAATTGATTCATTTCGAAATCCCCCTTTCGTGAATGTTCCTCTCCTATCCCTTTGGAAAGCTGTCGTTTCGGTGATAGCTTCTTATTTATTTGAACAAAAGGATAATTATGGTTTTTGTTGAATAAATAGATTGGGAAAGGTGGAGAAATTATGCAATACGTAGAAATGTTGAAAGAATTAGCGATTGGAGGAATATATACCGAAAAACAAATTTCTAATTTGTTATGCAATAATAGAAAAGAATTAACTATTTTATGCGATTCTGTATCAAAATTCGGTGAATCTGAAACAGAAAGATTTCAAGTGATGGGTAAATATGAAATATACGTTCATAGAAATGAAGGTTACTCTTATCATGCACCATCAAGAAAGACAATGGTTTATGTTATAGAAAAGATTTAAAAGCATCCATAACGGTTGCTTTTTTCGTTGTTATATAGAAATTACATAATAAGCATCTTTAAAGGTTGTATTAGGTATAGTTAGGATTGAACATCATATAATGATACAGAACGGTTTCCGACATGTTACCCCATCGGTTTTCACGAGAGAGCACTTGCTGGGGGAGTGCTCTCTTTCGTTTGCACATAAGGAAGTTCTCGACATACAATATCAGGTCAACATAAATACACCATTACTCGCATAAAGAGCTCTATCCCTATGTATAGAGTTCTTTTATTTGCACCTTTTGAGATAGACAAGCATATGATGTAGTGTAGGACAACCTCTCTCAGGTCCTATTCAATACTCATTGAAAACTCCTACACGTTTGGGCATCTACTGATGTGGATGCTCTCTTTTTATGCACAATTTGAATAGGACAAGCATATATTACAGTATGTGGTGGCGCCACTTTATATATCAGAGCACCTAACAATTGTGGGTGCTCTTTTGTTTTGAACAAATTGGACGCCTAAAAGGGAAAGGATGATGAATGATGGATTTAATACCACCAGATAAATTATTCGGAATTGCAGAAGCAAAAACATCTGTATTCTGGCCTACACACAGACATAAGATTGATCCAAATAAGATTCAAACGTTAGATGATGTAATACAGATTCTAAGAAGAGTAGACATGCACGTTGATGATGAAGGCGTAAAAGGAATTGAACATTTAATCGAAAAGGAAGAATCAGTAAACGATTATAAGATTACTGCTGGAACAATAACAAAAGAACAACTATCTTAGGTGCTGCCGTGATCGGTACAGCGTCTTATTTTATTTTGCGGAGGAAGTGATGGGATGTTTTGGTTAGGAGGTCTTACGGGATACTTCATAGGTACACTTGTTACTTTACTGGTGATCTACTTTGGTTATCGGATTGGCGAGATGAACAAGGTAGATGAAGAATGGCTTGAGAAGTCTGCTGATAAGGAAATGGAGCAGTTGATGGGGATAAGAGATGATAATAGAGAATCATTAAAGAACGTAAGAAGTAAATTCTCTGAGTATATGGAGAAGAAAGCGAATGCTAAGGAGTGAGGGGATGAGACGGTTTATAAAAGAACTGTTCTGCAAACACGCTTGGAACTATTCGAAACCACGCGGTCATAATAGAACTTGCAAAAGATGTGAGAGAGAGGAATATTGGAGTGGCCATGTTTATACTAAGCTATATAAAGAATGGTAAATAATATGACACTTATCCTAACAAAACAAACGAACACAACGAACGGAAATAGAGGAGGGATGAAATGGAAGAACTTGTCCCTGTAGCAACATTGGAAGAAATAGCAGAACGCTCTTTGCGTAGAGCCGAAGATTTGAGGTTTCTTTGTAAAGAAGGCGGACTAACAGGAAGTTATCTGAGCAAAGAGTTAACGAAACTAATTCAGGATTTGGTTGCTGTTAATGGATTGATAAACCTGAACAATAATAGAGATAGTTAACAAAATAAAAAGAAACCCAAAAATCCTTTTAAAATCAATATTTTGAATGTATACTTTTTTGGCGTTTTCTTCGAAATAAGGAAAAATATCAGAAACTCAATGTTCTCAATGATTTGAATGTAAACTAATGGGTAAAAGTTTACATTCGGTAGTGGTGTGGGAAAATAAGATTCTTTTTGTGGTATTCTGGAAGAAAAAGGGGATGAGAGTGTGATAGTGAAAATGATATGTGATGTATCTAATAGATTCAATCGATATGCTGAACATCCAATCAACAATGTATTAGAAGAAGCTGGTTGTACAAGTATCACTAAAACTAAAGAACCATTTCCTGAAGGACAGATATTAGCTGAAGTAAAAAAGAAACCACGAGACTTAATTATTCATGGAGTAACGTGGGAGATAGTTAAACCTTAAAGTAGCGAATCCGCTGCTTTTTTTATTTTGCATAGAAAAAGGAGCCATTATAGGCTCCTTAATTCGATTCAGAAGTTTTGTAGTTTTTCTTGATGATATCTTTTATGTCGATGATAAAGGATATAAGAAATCCAGCAGCTAGGATACCATTTACCCAATAATATGTATTTCCTGCTGTGAATTTATTATAAAAGGATTGGACATTATACAACATCACCATTGCTGAAAAGAAAGCAGAGCATGCTAAAGTACCAAAACTTTTCATAATAGTCACCTCAATTCTAAAAGTTATGACTTTTTATATAATTATACATTAAAATAAATGGATTTAAAATATAATACAAAAGGAATTACCGCGAGGTGGTGAATATGGCTAGGCAAAGAAGCCCAGATCGTGATAAAGCGTTTGAAATGTACAAAGCAAGTAAAGGTGAGAAACCATTAATTGATATTGCAGCTGAGTTAAATCTCAAGCCTTCGCAAATCAGAAAGTGGAAATCACAAGATAAAAGGGATGAACAAATGAATGGTAACGTTACTATTGCGAAAAGGAGCGTTACTAATGTTAAAAATCCTAAAACAAAAGAGAAACTAAAAGAGATTTTAGAAGATGAAGAGCTGACTGAAAAGGAACGGCTCTTTTGTTTATATTACGTGAAGTACTTCAATGGTACACAAGCTGCAATCAAGAGTGGATATGCCAAAGAGAGCGCTCATGTACAGAGTAGTCGATTATTACGACGTGAACGAGTTTCTTCCTATATAAAGGAGCTTAAAGGTGAGTTAGTTGAAAATGTATTTGTGGAAGCGATGGATGTGTTGAAAGAGTACATTAAGATTGCTTTTGCTGATATTACTAACTATCTTAATTTTGGACAAAGAGAAGTAATAGTTAAAGATGATGAAGGTAACGAGAAAACAAGGATAGTGAACTTTGTTGATCTATATGAAGCTGATATGGTAGATGGTTCAATCATTACTGAAGTGAAGCAAGGTAGAGATGGGATATCCGTTAAGCTTGCTGACAAGACGAAAGCTTTGGATAAATTAGCTCAGTACTTTGACTTGGTTCCAGATACATTTAAACATCAGATTGAAGCAGAACGACACCGAATGCAACAAGAAATGCAAAAAGTACAGATTGAGAAAATCAAAGCTGATACTGACTTTGCTAAAGAACGCGCTGCTAAACTCAAAGGTCAAAAGAAAGATACTTCATTACTCGATGCATTAATAGAAGGGCGTAAACAATATGAGCAAAACAGCGATTGAGTTTTCCCCTAAACAGTTGGAAGTTATCTATAGACCGTATAATTACACCTTCGATGTATTAGAAGGAACACCTAGATCTGGTAAAACAACAGCAGGGCATTTCCGCTATGCTGACTATTTGACGTGGACAAGAGATACAAACCATTTGATTGTGGCTTATAACCAAGAGCAAGCGCACCGTCTTTTCATCGATGGTGATGGCACTGGATTACAAAATATATTTGGAAACTTAGCGGATATTAAGCATGACGAGCGCGGTTCGCATTTGGAAATACACACGCCAAACGGCATTAAACGTGTCTATTACAAAGGGGCAGGAAAGAGTAACAGTGTCGGCGCTATAACGGGTATGTCGCTTGGTAGTGTTGTGTTTTGTGAGATTAACTTACTTAACATGGGCATGATCCAAGAATGTTTCCGTCGTACCTTTGCTGCACAAGACCGTTACCATTTAGCGGATTTAAACCCACCTGCTCCTAACCATCCGGTTATATCAGAAGTATTTGATGTGCAAAATACACGTTGGACTCATTGGACTCCTGATGATAATCCGATTCTTACTGAGAAAAGGAAGCAGGAAATACATGAGATCCTTTCAAAAAACCCTTACTTACTCGAGCGAGATTGGTATGGCAAACGGGTAATGCCGCAGGGTGTTATTTATTCCATGTTCAGCATGAAAGACAACATCATTCCTGCTGTTCGTGGTCAAAGATACGAAATGTATTTCACTGCTGATGGTGGTCAATCAGATGCTACTTCATGCAGTTGTAATATTGTTGTCCGATATGAAGACAAATTCAGATTGCTGCGTGTAGCTAACTACTACCATAGTGGGAAAGATACGGGACAAGTTAAAGCAATGTCCACTTATGCAAAAGAGATTAAGAAGTTCATTGAATGGTGTATTAAGAAGTTTGAAATGCAATACACTGAAGTGTTTGTCGATCCTGCATGTAAATCTTTAAGAGAAGAATTACACCTAATTGGTATTCAAACAAGCGGGGCAGACAACAACGCTCGTGATATAAAGGGTTCAAGTAAAGGGAAAGAAGTTGGTATCGAGAGACTTCAAAACGCCATTACTAACGAACAATTTTTACTTGTTGAGTGTGACGAGTACGATCATTATAACTTCCTAAAAGAAATTGGGATGTATGTCCGTTTGGATAATGGTGAACCGATAGATGCTTATAACCATGCCTTAGATGAGACGCGATATAGTAATAATTACTTCTATAAACAATACGTAAAATAAGGCGGTGATAACATGTTTAAGACTATCGTCGACACGGTAAGGAGGTGGATGTATAAGTTGAACCTAATCAAAGGAATTAAGAAGATATCCGATAAAAAAGAGATACCTATCAATGAGGAATCTTACAAAAAAATTGATATGTGGAAAGCGTTATACAGTGGTCATTATGACGAGTGGCATAATGTTAAGTACCATACAGTTGAGGGGCAGAAGAGCAGAAAGATGGCATCACTAAACATGGCGAAAGTCATATCGCAGGAAATGGCTGCACTTATATTTAATGAGAAGTGTTCGATTAATATTTCTGATGACACGCTCTCAGAGAATATCAAGAATGTCCTTGATGATAACAACTTCATTAAAGAGTTTCAAAGGTATTTAGAGTATACATTTGCTTTAGGTGGAATGGTTATTAAAGTTTACTGGGATGAGGGTATTAAGCTTTCATACGTTACTGCAGACTGCTTTATTCCGATAGCATGGGATAACAAGCATATCACTGAAGGTGTATTTGTAAATGAAGTTTCCAAGGGAGACAAGAAGTACACGCTTCTTGAATGGCATTTGGTTGAAGGTAAAGTACATGTCATCAAAAACGAGTTGTACGAGAGTAAGAATCAAGGTGATTTAGGTGTAAAAGTTTCTTTATCTACTCTATATCCTGATTTGGAAGAAGAAGTACGCATCGAGAACTTATCTAAACCAATGTTTGTGTACTTCAAGCCGAATACAGCAAACAATTTCGATTTAAATTCACCACTTGGGATTTCTCTTTATGGTAACTCGTTGGATGCGTTGAAATCACTCGATATTGCTTTCGATAGCTTTCAACGTGAGTTCGTTTTAGGCAAGAAACGTATCATTGTTCCGACTTCAGCGATAAAAACGGTAATAGACCCACAAACAGGCATGCCACATAGATACTTTGATTCGACTGACGAAGTATACGAAGCGATGAAATTCGATGATGGGGCACAGAATATTCAAGACATATCTGTTGAATTACGGGTTGAAGAACATACAGCTGCTATTAATGCACTATTAAACTATGTATCGATGCAAGTTGGTTTTTCTGCAGGAGCATTTAGTTTTGATGGACAAGGTGTTAAGACTGCAACTGAGGTTGTAAGTGAAAACTCCAAGACATTCAGAACAAAGCAGTCGCACGAAACAATTATTGAAGATGGTATTCGTGATTTAGTCGATATCATTATCGAAATTGCTGCTTTATATGATGAGTTTGAGAGTACTGATGAATACGAAGTCACTGTTACCTTTGATGATTCTATTGCAGAAGATCAGACGGCAGAGATCAATAAGCAAGTAACACTTGTTATGAATGGTTTAACAACCAAAAAGTTAGCTATCATGAAGATTCATGGTGTTTCTGAAGAAGAAGCGAAGAAAATCGTAGAAGAAATTCAAAACGAGAATAAGATGGTTATGCCTGAAGGAGTAGATTTCTTCGGCATGAACAATAAACAACAGAATAATAGTCCAGGAGATGAAGGATAATGGCTCTTCCTCCTAATATGTTACAGCAACTCTCTATGTTTGTAGTGGATATCTACATTGCGATTGAAGAAGAGTTGCTTTTAAACATGGCCAGAGTTCTCAAGTATGACATGGAACTGCTATTAACTGCTGAGGATTTCACAGAATATCAGCATTGGCGTATTGTACAGCTAAATAAGCTTGGCAAGTTAAATCAACAACAAATGGATACAATTGCTCGTTATAGTGGTAAAACGTCAGAGGAAGTACGAAAGATGTTAGAAGCGGCTGGATTTACAGCAGTGGAACAACATGAACCGTTATACCAAGAAGCAGCGCAAGCAGGAATCATAGCTGCTGCGCCAGCAATGTATACAAGTGCTGCGCTAATAGGAATCCTTAATGCTTATGAACGACAAGCTCTAGAAACATTTAACCTTATAAATACTACTATGCTCAAACAGTCTCAACAGGTTTATCTAGACATCTTAAATAAAACAGTAGGTAAAGTTCTTGGTGGCGTCATAACGGCGCAACAGGCGCTAAGACAGACTGTTTCTGAATGGGTGCATCGTGGAATCCCTGCTTTGATTGATAAGGCAGGGAAGCGATGGAGTACAGAAGCCTATGTGAATATGGTGTCTAGATCTACAAGCCAAAATGTAGCGAATGAGATGCAAATGACCCGTATGGATGAGTATGATGTGGATCTCATAGAAGTTAGTTCACACCTTGGGGCAAGATCTCGTTGTGCTCCATTTCAAGGCCGTATCTTTTCTAAAAATGGTAAAAGTAAACGATACCCTCCATTCTCCAGTACATCATATGGTGAAGCGGCAGGGTTATTAGGCGTGAATTGTCGTCATGTTATCTATCCTTATATACAAGGTAAATCAACTAAGCGTTATGAACCGTATGATGCAACAGAGAATTCTAGAGTATATAAGGAAAGCCAACAACAAAGAAGCTTAGAACGGCAGATTAGAAAAGCAAAGAAAGAAGTAAAGGTTATGGAAGCGTTAGGCGATACAGAAGGCGTGAAGGAAGCGAAGAATAAGGTTTCGCAACGTCAAACTGCGATGAGGGAGTTTATAAATCAGACGAAGCGCAAGCGTCAATATAACCGAGAACAAATTGTATAGGAGGAATTATGAATGAGTTTTGGACAAGCATTTGAAGAAATTAAAAAAGGTAAAGGAATGCGATTACCTCAATGGAGTGAAGATGTTGTTATTCGTGCTCAATTTCCTGATGAACATAGCAAAATGACAGCTCCTTACTTATATGTAGAGAGTCGTTTTGGAAGAGTACCTTGGAAAGAGACAATGATTGAACTGTTCGCTGAGAATTGGGAGGTTGTTAAATAATGAATTTCGGTCAAGCGATTGAAGCTGTTAAAAATGGTGAAAAGATTTCACGCGCAGGTTGGAATGGCAAAAATATGTTTGTTGTTTATCAAAAAGGATATCCGGACGGAATTCCTTGTAACAAACAAACTGCCGAAGCGTGGGGATTGAATGAAGGTGATTTATTCAAAGTACGTCCTTACCTGCAATTAAGATGTGCAGATGGTACTCATGCAATGTGGGCTCCAAGTACTTCCGATGCATTAGCAGAAGATTGGGATATTGTTGAATAACTAACGTTTAGAAAGGAGTAGATTAATATGCCAAAACCATTAAATTATAGATTGAGATTAAAACCAAACGGAATGCAGTTCTTCTCTGAAGGAGGGGACAATCCACCCACTGCACCGGAAGGAGGTGATCCAAGTGTAACGAATCCAGAAACTACACCGCCAGCGAATCAAGAACCACCTGCACAGCCACCAGTTACTTTCACTCAAGAACAAGTGGAAGAAGCTAAACAAAAGCAAGAAGCAGCGTTCTTGAAGAAACTTGGTGTAGAGAATTTAGATCAGTTGAAACAAACAGTTAATGATTGGAATACTCATCAAGAATCATTAAAAACAGAGCAAGACAAGATAAATGAAAAGTTAACGACTTATGAGACTCAATTGAAGGAAAAAGATGAGTCTCTTTTTAATTCTCAAGCACAAATAGCTGCGCTTAAGTTAGATATCAAAGAAGAAAAGAACTTAAATGCTGTTATTACTCTAGCGAAAACAAAAGTTAGTGAAGATGTAGATATCGCGAAGGCTATCGAAATGGTAGTTGAAGAGTTTCCACATTTTAAGGATGTAGTGGAAGAACCACAAGGAGCTCCAAAACCAACGTTTTCGAATGGTCAACATCAAACGAAAACACCGTCATTAACAGAACAGTTTATGGCTGCATTTAAACAATAATTAAAACAGAAATAGGAGTGATTTATATATGGCAAAGACTAACTATGCAACTGATTACCAACAGGCATTGCAACAAAAATTCTCACAAGGATTAAGTTTCTTTGAACTATACAATACGCCCAATAACCAAATCATTAAATGGACAGGTGCAAAAACAATCCAAATTCCACGGATTACTGTTGCTGGATACACAGATGTGGACCGCGATGTAGTTGGGGATTTCACACGACGTGCTGATAATGATTGGGAGCCAAAGACGCTAACTCATGATCGTGAGTTTAGAACTTTAGTAGATCCGCAAGACATTAGTGAAACGGATATGGCATTATCAATCGCTAATATCACACGAGTATTTAATGATGAACAAAAAATCCCTGAAATGGATAAATACATGGCCTCTAAATTGTACTCAGAGTTCACGGGTTTCGGTAAGACAGCAGATGTAACGGCATTAACAGAAGATAATGTTTTAGATGTTTTTGATAATATGATGATAGAAATGGATGATGCAGAAGTTCCTCAGGATGGTCGTATCCTTCATGTAACGCCACAAGTTAACAAACTACTTAAACAAGCGAAGGAAATCCAACGTAAATTAGATGTTGGTTCTAATGACGGTAATGTTAAACGAAATATCTATTCACTTGATGATGTAACAATTAAAAAAGTTCCTTCATCTCGTATGAAGACAGCGTATAACTTCACTAATGGAGCTGTTCCAGATGCGGCAGCAAAACAAATTAATATGTTACTAGCACACCCGGCTTCTCTTATTTCCCCGCTGAAGTATGAGTTTGTTAGTGTTGACGAACCAACTGCTGGTTCTGGTGGTAAATACCTTTATTATGAGCGTAAATATTGGGATGTATTCATTATTCAGAAAAAGGTTGAAGGAATTAAATTTAATATTCAAGGAGCTTAAGAGAGGACATAATTGTTCTCTCTTTTCTTATGAAAGGAGAATGTAAATGAGCAACGTTGTAAAAGTAAAACGATTAAATAAGACACTTCACATTGGTGAGGGTCGCTTAACTAGTTACCTACTAGATGGATATGACCAAATCGACGAAGAGGGTAACATCATCACTCGTGCAACAGGTGGACGAAATGTTTCGTTGGCGGAATTCAATGGTGTCTTAGCTGAAAAGGATGCATTAGTAGCAGAAAACGAAAAGCTAAAATCCGAAAATAGCAAACTAAAAGCTGAAAACTCTAAATTGAAGAAGAGTGAACCAGCAGAGAAGTAGGTGATCACATGCCGTATATCGATGTAGATTACTACAATAACGAATACAAGGGTACTCCGGTATCTGATGCAGCGTTATTAGAACGGTTGATTTCTCGTGCTAGTGACCAAATTGACCATGTCATAAACTACAAATTAGAAGGCGTTGACTTTGATAAGTTGGCGCCTTTTATTAAGAAACAGGTAAAGAAAGCAACTGCTGCACAAGTTGAGTTTTTAGCGATCAATGGTGAAACCTCTGCAACCGTTAGTGAAGGTAGTGGTGGTTTTGATGTCGGTTCTTATTCTGAGAATGGAATGAGTACAGGAGCAGACGATTCACCTAGTTTCTATGCTCAGTATGCAATATCAGTACCTAAATTCCTTAAACCAACTGGATTACTTTATGCGGGGTTGTGTGTGAATGGCTAAACCAATTAGACGTTCATTATTAATCCATACAATTCAGTATTTGGAGTATAAAGGTGAAGACGATACTTGGGGCGGCAGTGATAATTACAAGCCTGCTGTAACGATCGAAAGGGTAAGAGTAGAGCCTAAAAAGACAGTCGTATTGAATGGTAATGGTGATAGTACAGTCATGCAAACACTGTTATTCCATGATGCAGTACATTCAACACCTGCTGTTTTCAAGGAGAAATCTAAAATTATATTTGACGGGGAAGAAATGACCGTTAAAGAAGTTAATAAATTTTATGATAGGAGCAACCTTCACCACATGGAGGTGGAGCTTGTATGATTCGGGTAAACATTCGAGTTGATACACCTGCTATAGAAGGTAAAGTAATTGAAGCGGTTGATAAAGCACAGTTTGCACTAGATCAGCAAGTTCTTAAGGATAGTAATTACTACATTCCAAAGGATACTGGTGAGCTAGAACGTTCTAGTATTCGATTCAGCAGACCAGGAGAAGGCCATATCGAATGGAACACTCCATATGCAAGAAGAGTGTATTACAATCCGCAATACAACTTCTCTAAAGACGTGAATCCTAATGCTTCTGGACTCTGGTTCGAAGAGGCTAAAGCGAGAAATGTTAGAGATTGGGCAAGAATTGTAGAAAATGAAATTAAACGGAACTTATAGGAGGACAAACATGATATGGCTAATTGAATCGGTCAAGAAACATTTAACCACTACTTTGCAGCCGAATATCCTATTTGCTCCTATAAAAGCCGATTTATTGGATATAGGAGTAAATGATACACCGCGAAAAAGTATTGCTATTAGAATGATTCCATCAGCACTAGGAGAGCAATATTATGAAGGTGAAATCATCAACAAACAAATTCAAATTCTCGCAAAAAGTAGTAACCAAATGGAAGTAAACAACACGGTTGAATTTATTACAAGAGAACTAAATAACGTCCATAGACGAGCTTTTAACGCTATTGACGATTCATACACACTAAGAAGGCTTAACGTATATGTTGAGCCTAATTTTGTTGAAAAGACAGCAGCAAATGAGTTTATATACACCGCACTTTTTTCTGCGGAATTAGAAATAGGAGGTTAAAAGATGTCATATCTATTGAATCATCTTTATAAATTTGAGATCAATGTAGGAACGAAGGCTACTCCTAAGTGGGCGGTTATCGCTAAAGGGATTACTTCCGTAGATCCAGACAATAACGAGGAAGTAGAAGAGGATTACTATTACGACGGAGGCGGAGCTTCTGAGCGTTCTGTAGTAGGTTTTATGATGTCTTATGGCTTTGAAGGTCACCGAAATTATGGAGACGAAGCACAAGATTTCATATTCAAGAAGATTAATCAAATTGGTGACGCTCGTAAGACTGATTTCCGTGTTACTGAGCCTAGTGGAGATAAATGGGAAGGTCCTGCTACTATCTCAGAAATTAAAGCTCCAGGCGGAGATGCAAACGCTAAAGGTGAAATGGAGTTCAATATTGCCTTTGACGGAGCTCCAGAGTTAACAGAGAAAGCTTCCGCTTAACCCTCTGCATTCCCTTTCCGTTCATGCTATCAATTACATTGCGAGGGAGCTTTTATAGGTTCCCTCTTCAGTGATAGCTCGATATATCTTTATTTTTGTAAACAAAAAATAGTACGAAATATGCTTTTAACTTATTCGAATAAATTAAAAACTGTCTCGACGGAGACGAATACAAATAACAAGGAGATAACCATAATGACAACTTTACAATTTACTTTCGAGAAAACTTACAAAGAGATTGACGTAGCAGGAAAGCTTTACAAGGTAAAATTCGATGATGACTCAATGCCTGCATACCAAGAGGGATTTGTAGCCTACGAGAAAAAGGCTCAAGAGTTAAAGAATGGAATCGTAGACTTCTCTAAAGCTACTACAGAAGAGTTACGAGCTTCTAACGCTAAACAACGTGAGCTAATGAAGGAAGCTATTGAGCTATTCTTAGGAGAAGATACATTCGAGGAGCTGTATGAGAAAGCAGGACGCTCTCTTATGAATTTAGTTAGCTTAATCGACTACTTAACTAAGATTGTAGAAGAAGAACTACGTAGCAAAACTGGAAGCTCATTAGACGAATACTTAATCAACTCTAAGAAGTAAGGTGAGCTAATATGAAACCTAGATTTACTCTTACAGAGAGAAACGTAGATAGATTCCATTGGCATGGGGTTGACATTGAGCTCAATCTCTCCTATGACAACATACTAGTTATGTTTCAGTTGTTTGATGATAAGAAGGTTTCTGACAATGCTAAGCTTCCAGTAGCACTCAATATGCTTGTAGTAGAACGTAGCTTACTAGCCCAGCTTAACGGAGATCAGCAGAATAAACTTCTCATTGATATCTTCAAAGCTAAGCTTAATATTGACTTAGAGAATACAGAGAGAGTCAATGAGATGACCAATAAAGATAACTCCACAGATGTAGCTGAAGAGGACGAGACATTCCAAGAGGTTCCTATAGTTGATTTTACTATAGACGCTGAACGGATTTTCTCGTCCTTTTTATTTGACTACAAGATTAATCTAATCGAGCAGCAAGGAAAGCTACTCTGGAATGAGTTCTTAGCTCTATTCAATAACTTATCAGAAGAGACACCTATGAAGACTGCTATTAAGTACCGCACTTGTGAAGTCCCTAAGAAAACTAAAGATAATGCGGACCAGGTGAAGGATATTAAGAAGAAAAAAGCTTTTTATGAGCTACCTCAAGCGAAGGCCATGAGAGAGGCTAGAGAGCTGAAAGCTTACGAGGACCGTATGAGACGTTACAAAGAAGCGCGTAAGCGACTAGATCAAGAGAACAAGGCTATTAAACCTACAGATGATTAAGACCTCGTAGCAGGGCTCCTTCTTTAAATTAGACAACTAAGGAGCGTGAATATACATGGCTGACGGAAGTGTAAAGATAGATGCCCGAATAGACAATTCCAATATACGTAGCGACGTAGAGAGAATTAATAGAGAGCTAGGAAGAATGGGCTCTAATATGGGCTCAGTAGCTCGTACTATTCGAGATGCTTTCAATTCAGAGATGAACAATCTCGGAGGGAATATAAGCTCAAATGTAAATGATATAAATGACCAACTAAGTAATATAGGTAGTAATGTAGGCTCGAACGTAGCAGATGTGAATGCTCAACTCAGAGAAATTGGGGCAGACATGACCACAATAGGACAAGCCGCTCGTAGGTTATTTGATGATGGGTTTAACCCTCTTGATAGCGATGTATGGGGAGAGGTTACACAAGTAAATGAGGAGCTTATCCGTATTGGAGCAAACATACAGTCTATTGTGTCCCAGCTCAATAGTGAATACCAGGAAGAGATAGACAGACTCAGCAGTATCACACGTACAGAAGTTACAGAAATCAACAATGAGATTAATCGTATCGGGTCCAATATGGGAAACAACTCTAGAGAGATTACTCAGTCCTTTGGGTCAGACTTTGCTCGTATGAATAGCGATATTACAAGAGGATATACTCAAGTATCTGACGCTCATATGGCAATGATGAATGAAATGAAAGCTTATCAGCATCAAATGAAGGCTGGTATGTCTGGAGCTCGTGAGGCTCAAATAGAGGCGCAATACGGATATTTTGAGTTGATGCAATCCGCAGGTTCTTATACTGGCTCTGTAGATGACATGATTGCTCGAATCAATGAGTTAGGAGCAGCTCAGAAGGCGGCAAACGATCAAGCTATAAACGGAAATAGAATGGCTCTAATGAGTATCTATCAGACAATAGGGACACTCAATAACGCAAGCTCTACAGCTTCACGTTTTCAGAATAACCTCACTACAATGAATAACCCTCTATATAACACTAGTAGGCTAGCACTGACAGCCGTAGACTC
>NZ_JAEHBX010000088.1:0-15837 GCF_016483395.1 Bacillus cereus group sp. N21 | reverse complement strand
GTCTCGTGGGCTCGGAGATGTGTATAAGAGACAGCCTTATAAATGAATTGCAATTATTTTTTATTGGAAAATAATTTTGAACAAAATTTTTATCTTTTAAAATGGAAGGGAATGATGTCGTCAATTTATTTTTTGGTTATCCCTAATATGCCTTCTAGTTCAGCTAACGTAGATAAAGCCATGACAATATTTTGATCAGCAAGACCTAAAGATTGCGTAGCATTTTCTAAACTATCTTTTAAGGGTTTCTCATTGTTTAAGCCTTGCGTAATAGATAATGCGGCATTTTCCATACAATTTGAAGCGGCTATAAACGCGGTTTTAAAATGATTTATTTTCTGCTTCAGTGCAGGGTCTTTCATTTTTTCTTGAGCTTTAAATGTTTCCGTTTTTTTAGAAATCTCGTTGAATTGGTTTGCTATATGACTCATTTTATCCAGTAATTCAGTTGTATTTATGTTACCTGATTTTGAATTTAGTTCAGTCCATGTTGGTAACCATTCCTGTTCCACGATAGTATCGTAGTTTGTAGTAAGTAAATCAATTTGAGATTTTAATTCTTGTTGATAAATTTTTTTATTGATAGGCTCTTTAGTAGTTTGAATTTTTTTCTCTTTCGTGTAGTTCAAAAAAACAATGACTCCAATGCTGGCAATTATCAGCGTGCTAAAAAGACAAAGCCACCATTTTTTATGAAACAATTTTTTCATTTAGTAATTCCTCCTAATATGCAAAACATGAGATGTTTCAATCTATAATAACAAGTTATACATTTGAAAATTGTTATATTTTGTCGAAAAAAAGATTTGTGAAATAAATGTCCAATAATAAATGGCATTGTACGGTAAAAACCGATAAAACATTAAAGGATTTTACGTTTATTAACATATAAGGATGAGATTTTGATGGAGAAAAAGAGACGGAAAATATACTCCAATATTATTATGGTAGGAGTTTTAGGAGGGCTATTAGCGCTAATATTTATGACGAAAGAATCAAAGATTAAAGATTTTCCAGTTCCTATGTCAGCTATTCATATTGAAGATGAAAATCAAGCACATTATCAATATATAAGTCTAATGCCTATATCAAAAGCAAAAGGATGGGAAAACCTTGGAGAAGATGGGCATACTGTAGTATTTCAAAAAGGAGATAGGAAGGTAATTGTATTACATTATCCAGTGGAAAATATGTATTACTTGTTTGAAGAGTAGATTAAGATATCAGGGGAATAGGACATAAACAGGATGATTACTTTGTTTGTGTCCTATTTATTATTTAAGATAACAATCCGAGTTCCTTTGCATGTAGTGGGGAAAGACTTAATTTCTGAACGAAAAATGCATGAAGTGAGATTTGTTCTTTGATTTCAACCCATTCGTGATAACAGGAAAATAATGCTTGAATATCATTATTAAAATATTGTTCTACTAGTATACGAATCAATTTCGTACTTCGCCAATAATCATAAAAAGCTCCCGCATATGATCCACTTTCCGCAGACTTGCCGAACTCATTTAAAGGGTAATTACTAAATTCAGCTTGATATATGCTAATTAATTCATCTTCTACCTGCATAATTGTTTTAAATTGTTCATGTGACATCATTAGTTTTCTTGGTAAATAAAAGCATACGCCTTCTTCAAACCACATCGATTCTTCATCAATTTCATCAAAATCACTATGGAATTCTTCAGCGTGATGTACGAATTCATGTGCAGCAATAGTTGCGATGTCGAGTATATTAAGTTGCTTATAATATTGCTGAGCTTTTTCAAGCTCTTTTCCGTCAGTTACAGATAAGTAGATATTTTTCCATACATCAATAAGTGGTGTAATATGAATCAAATCACGTGAAGTATAAGCTGGCATAGGAATATTTGAATAAACTTGTGTTGCAGATTCTAAATCGTGAAATACGATTCCTTTTGGTGGTGAGAGGATTGTAACCTTTTCTTGCAATAAAGGTATGAAGCTTTGTAATTCGTTTAGTAGTTTCAAACCTTCTGCTTCAATCTTTTGAATATGAGTTGAATCAGTTACTGAGAATGCGGGTTTCATTGTCAACATACTCCTTTTATTGGATTATTTAGTAAATGCATTATAATCATACTACGATAAGATGTATTTTTGTTTTTATTCTTAATTTTTTGATTTATAATTAATTTGTATATAACACTTTATATAGAAATGAGCTGATTGATTGTCAATTATTAAGAAAATAGGTCGGTTTTGTCCTGTAGATGACAAAGGATACATTATTAATGATTCACATATGAATAATATTCAACCAGTCTTTCTCAAAGTTATACAAGAGGTACAGGATATATGTTTTCATATGCTGCAGGATGACCTCCATAGCATTTACATTAGAGGGTCTGTTCCAAGAGGGATTGGAATAGAGGGGATTGCAGATATAGATACAATTATATTAGTTCGAAAAGATCCGAAGGCACTAGACTTGGAATGGATCGAAAGTATAGAGCAACAATTGCTTCAAAAATTTGGTTGTATATCTGGAGTGGAATTAAGTTTTTATGATGTTGAAGAAGTGTTACATTCCAGTCGTTTGTCGTTTATAAGTTTTATGATTCAAACACATGGAGTATGTATACTCGGTGAAGATATAAGATCACAGCTACCTAAATATAAAGTAAGTCGAGAATTAGCACGTGAACATCTTATACATTTACAGCCACAAATTGAACAAGCATGTAAAGAATTAATTCATAATAAAGGTAGGGAAGATATATTAGATTGTTGCCGCTGGACTATGAAAATCATAGTTAGAGCAGGATTAGCATTAACAATTGATAAAGAAGGACTTTATTCTAGAGACCTTCATCCAGCGTATGAGTTGTTTAGTAAGCATTTTCCAGAGCAAGAACAAGATATGAGGAAAGCGCTGCAATATGCAGTTAATCCTATAGACGACATAACAGAAATTTTGTCTTTTTTAGAGCTACTGGGAGATTGGATGATAAAAGAAGCGAATCAGTATTTTAAAAAAACAATTGAATAGATTGTAATTTTATTATGTAAATAAAAGTGTTTGATTTTTTAAATAGTAGGTGAAGAAATAGCAATCATTGCAAAAGGAATACGGAATATATAATTAGGGGGGATCTATATGTTATTAAAAACGATATTTTGTCAGGTAGAAAAAGAGAAAAAGGGTTTGTTTTCAGAGGCGCAAGAGAAATGGAGAGGTTTACAAAATCTAGAGGGATTTTATGGACAGTTCGGGGGCTGGAATGAAGATGAGGCCTGTATATTTACTGTATGGGAAAACATGAATACATATCAAAAATTTATGAATGAAATGCATGATCCAATTTTTCATAATAGCAATCAAAAGGATACGTATGTATCTTGTGAAATAGAGTTATTTCAAACGTTATTTGATATAAAAGCTACTCCATTTACGAATGTACTTGCAAAAAATCTATTTGTCAGAGCAGCAGTTTGTGATGTGAAAAGAGACAGGGAAGAGAACTTTTTACATATACAAGAAACAATTTGGAATAAAGGAATGGAAAAATCAGAAGGAATGTTAGGCGGCGTTGTGGGAAGATCTCTTAAAAACTCCAATCGCTATGTCGTCCTTTCTTTTTGGGAAAATGAAATGTCACATCAGCGTTATGTGAAAGAAATTTTTCCTGGATTATATGAGTTAGCTAATGTAACCGAGGATGTTGAAAATATAAATGGAAAGCAAGTTGTGTGTATAAAAGAATGGTCTGTATATTAATTATAAAAAAAGTGAATAAATGGTGTATATCTAGGATGAATGATTTTAGTAGTTATAGTTGTATGAATTATTAGTTTAAAAGTAGAAGGCATGCAGCGAATGTATTATTGGTATGTAGTTCAATAAGACGAACTCTTTTCTTTTAAACATGAAAATTATAGAAGACGTCAGGTACCCTTTCGTGTTAATATATTTAAGTTATATTAGGAGGCTTACCCTTTTGTTATTGTACGGTAGAAGCAGTGTGAGCTTGAAATTTTTAGAAAAAAGGATGTGCCTAACTTGCGTATAAATAAATTTATTAGTGAATCTGGAAAAGCATCTAGACGCGGAGCAGATAAGTTAATTAATGAAAGAAGAGTAATTATTAACGGAAAGGTTGCAAAAATAGGTGACCAAGTACAACCAGGTGATGACGTGCGAGTAAATGGAGAGCAGCTTCGAATTGCTCGAGACCATGTGTATATCGCTTTAAATAAACCAGTAGGTATTACATGTACAAGTGAAAAGGCAGTTAAAGGTAACATTATCGATTTAGTGAATCATCCTTTACGAATTAATCACGTTGGACGTCTTGATAAAGATTCAGACGGTTTAATTTTGTTAACGAATGATGGCGATATTATTAATGAAATTTTACGTGCTGAAAATAAACATGAAAAAGAATATATTGTTTCAGTAGATAAACCGATTACGCCTGAATTTTTAAAAGAAATGGCAGCGGGTGTTAAAATTTTAGGAACAAAAACACTTCCTTGTGAAATAACACAGTTATCAAAATATGAATTCCAAATTATTTTAACACAAGGATTAAATCGCCAAATTCGTCGTATGTGTGAAGCTTTAGGTTATCAAGTATACACATTAAAACGTACGCGAATTATGAATATCCAGTTGAATAATTTACCAGTTGGACAGTGGAGAGATTTAACGAAGAAAGAGAAAAAAAGATTATTTGCAGACTTAAACTACGAACCACAAGATTGGTAAAAAAGATAGGGGAAATCAAAAAACATGAAAATTGTTTTTGGTTTCCCTTTTTTTATTGAACAAAAAATATTTTTTGACACTTGCAAAAATAAAATGAATAGGGTATAGTAAATAACAATTAATGGATGTGTTATTAAAAGCAAAGAAAAGGACACGAGTTATTTTTAACGGTTATACAGAGAGGGAAGGAATGCTGAGAACTTCCTAACGCAGTGAAATAACTTACCACCTTAGAGCTGCACTAGGGAAAATAAAAGTATCTAGTGCCGTGTAAGCGACGTTACCGCAAAAGAAGCCATTGTATGTTTAATATGATGGGAATCTGGGTGGAACCACGAATATAAGCATATTCGTCCCTATTATTAGGGATGAGTATGCTTTTTTATTTTTAATTTCATAATAAGCGAAGAAAAGGACACGAGTTATTTTTAACGGTTATACAGAGAGGGAAGGAGTGCTGAGAACTTCCTAACGCAGTGAAATAACTTACCACCTTAGAGCTGCACTGGGGAAAATAAAAGTATCTAGTGCCGTGTAAGCGACGTTACCGCAAAAGAAGCCGTTGTATGTTTAGTATGATGGGAATCTGGGTGGAACCACGGGTAAAAGCACGCTCGTCCCTATTATTAGGGATGAGTGTGCTTTTTTATTTATGAAATGGAGCGATTAAAATGAGAGAACAGATGATTAACATTATTTTTCCAGATGGTAGTGCCAAAGAATATGTAAAAGGAATTACTCTAGAAGAGATTGCAGCCTCAATTAGTTCAAGTTTAAAAAAGAAAGCAGTAGCCGGAAAGGTGAATGGTCAATTATTTGACTTACGTCGAAATATCGAACAGGATGCAGAAATTCAAATTATAACTATGGATTCAGAGGAAGGAATAGAAGTTGCAAGACATACTTCTGCACATATATTAGCGCAAGCTGTAAAGAGAATATACGGTGATGTAAAACTTGGCGTAGGACCTGTTATAGAAAATGGTTTTTATTATGATATGGATCTTCCAAGTAGTATAGGTATTGAAGACTTACCTAAACTTGAAAAAGAAATGAAGAATATTGTGAATGAAAATTTGAAAATAGAGCGAGTTGAAATCACTCGAAAAGAAGCAGAAAAGCTTTTCCAAGATGTAAATGATCACCTAAAGTTGGAGCTTTTAGAAGCAATCCCTGAAAATGAGATTGTAACAATTTATAAACAAGGAGAATTTGTTGATTTATGTCGCGGTCCACATTTACCGTCAACTGGCTACTTGAAAGCATTTCAATTAACTCACGTTTCCGGTGCATATTGGCGCGGGGATAGTAATAATCAAGTGCTTCAGCGTATATATGGCGTTGCGTTTTCTTCTCAAAAAGAATTAGAAAGCTATTTGCATTTTGTAGAAGAAGCAGCAAAGAGAAACCATCGTAAGTTAGGAAATGAACTTGAATTATTTATGTTCTCGGAAGAAGCACCAGGAATGCCTTTTTATTTACCGAAAGGACAAATCGTTCGAAATGAATTAGAGTCTTTTTTAAGAGAAATACAACAAAACTACGATTACCAAGAAGTGCGTACTCCCATTATGATGAATCAGGGGCTATGGGAAGAATCAGGGCACTGGGATCATTATAAAGATAATATGTATTTTTCAGAGGTAGACAACAAAAGCTTTGCATTAAAACCGATGAATTGCCCTGGACACATGCTTATTTTTAAAAATAAGCTACATTCATATCGCGATTTACCAATTCGAATGTGTGAATTTGGTCAAGTACATCGCCACGAATTCAGCGGTGCATTAAATGGATTATTAAGAGTTCGTACATTTTGTCAGGATGATGCACATTTATTTGTGACACCTGAGCAAATAGAAAGTGAAATAAAGTCAGTGTTAAAACAAATTGACTATGTCTATAGAACATTCGGTTTTGAATATGAAGTGGAGCTTTCAACAAGACCTGAAGATTCAATGGGTGATGATGAGCTATGGAACCAAGCTGAATTGTCTCTCGAGAATGTGCTGAAATCATTAAATTATAACTATAGAGTGAACGAAGGAGATGGCGCATTTTACGGACCTAAAATTGATTTTCATATTAAAGATGCTTTACAAAGAAGCCATCAATGTGGAACAGTTCAGCTTGATTTCCAAATGCCAGAGAAATTTGACTTGAATTATATTGATGAAAGAAATGAGAAAAGAAGACCGGTTGTTATTCACCGTGCTGTATTAGGCTCTTTTGATCGTTTCCTAGGAATACTAATTGAACATTTCGGAGGGGCATTCCCAACATGGTTGGCTCCGGTTCAAATAAAGGTGATTCCTGTTTCCAATCAAGTACATGAACAATATACAAAGGAAATTGAAGAAAAGTTAAAGAGCGTTGGCCTTCGCGCCGAACGAGATGCTCGTAGTGAAAAACTAGGGTATAAAATACGAGAGGCACAGCTCCAAAAGATACCATACATTCTTGTTATTGGGGATAAAGAAATGGAGAATGGATCTGTAAATGTGCGTAAATATGGTGAAGAAAAATCTGAAGTGGTTTCGCTATCTGCATTTATGGAAAGTATACGGAAGGAAGTTTATAATAAAGGATCTAAGTAATAAATCATAAATCAATCAGGTTGAAACACACTACTTTAAGTAAGTAGTGTGTTTTTTACTATCATAAAGAAATTATTCGAAGTTGTTCGTCGTTAAAAATCATTTTTAACCTGTTTATTTTCTACTTTCCATCCATCATTCTTATTTTTAATCTCTAAAATTAAAACTATATTCATTCCACTAGATTCCTTGTAAAGGATATAACCATGGTCTAATTTAATATATGTCGACGGCTCTCCTCTCCATTTTTACTTATTTTAAATTATGCTTGTCTTAATATATTTAGAAGCGTCCGCTTCTAAGCAAAGTGTAGGTGGGGGATTTTACGTTGTTATTTTTGTACCTTACAAAAATGTAAGGTGAATGTAAGATAAATCGCAGGAAGATTGTAAGTAAAAGTGAGAATATTTAAAAAGAAAGTAAATGATATAAGATTTTTTATCAATTTTGTTATAAAAAAATGAAAAATTAAAAAAATCTTAAGAATTTATGTAGGAGAAATCTAAGAAATGTATGACAAAGTAATGATATACAAAAGAGATGGAGGGATAGGAATGGCAACAAATGTAGTGACGGTAGAAAGTGTGGAGAAAACATATGGCAAAAGAAATGAAAGCCAGTCAAAAGCATTAAGAGGGGTATCGCTTACGATACAAGAAGGGGAATTCGTTGGGATTATGGGACCTTCTGGATCTGGAAAAACGACACTACTAAATGTAATTAGTACACTTGATCATGCGACAGGAGGAAGTGTGACGATAGCAGGCACAGATATTACTTCAATGAAGGGGAACGCTTTATCAGATTTTCGTTCTCAAAAACTGGGGTTTATTTTCCAAGATTTTAATTTGCTTGAAAATCTCTCGATCTATGAGAATATTGCTTTGCCACTTTCACTACAAGGAGTGCCTTCAAGTGAGATAAGCGGGAAAGTAAATGAGGTTGCACAGAAATTAGATATTGTTGAAATTTTAACAAAATATCCATCAGCTGTCTCTGGTGGACAAAAACAAAGAACAGCTGCAGCACGAGCTTTAGTACATAATCCGGCCATTGTATTAGCGGATGAACCAACAGGAGCACTTGATAGCAAAAATGCGAAGAGTTTATTAGAAGCGATGCAAGACTTACATGAAAATCATGGAGTAAGTATATTAATGGTAACGCATGATGCATTTAGTGCAAGTTATTGTGAGCGGATTCTATTTATTCAAGATGGGCTACTCTATAAAGAATTGAAACGCCAAGGAACACGAGAGGATTTCTATCAAGATATTTTAGGTGTGCTTGCTCATATGGGCTCAGCGGCTGAATCCAAATAGGGGGCGAGATCATGTTATTGAAATTATCACGTCATAGTATGAAAAAAATGTTAAAGGACTATCTTGTTTTGCTTGTTGGTCTTGTCATTAGTATCAGTATTTTCTATATGTTTCAAACGATGGCGATTAACAGCCAATTTACAAAAGATAATAGTATGATTAATAGTATTCGCCTTGTATTTTGGGTTGGTGCTGTCTTACTTTCCTTCATTACGGTCTTTTATATCGTATATGCGAATTCCTTTTTACTTACATTGCGCAGGAAAGAGCTTGGTATGTATATGATGCTCGGTGCAAAGAAGAAAAAAGTAGCCCAGTTATTATTTATCGAAACATTCGGTATGGGAATTATCAGCATTATTATTGGGATTATTGTAGGAATATTACTAGCAAGTGCAGCGGGGAATTTTTTAATGAATGGTTTAGAAATTTCGGCGAAAGGCTATGCACCATTTTATATACCTGCAGTTCTTGTTACATGTGGATTCTTCTTGGTCTTATTTATTATTACTGGATTTATCAATAGTATACGGTTATTGCGTCAAACTGAACTTGAGCTACTTCGTGAAGATGAAACACAAGATACAATAGAAAAGAGTAAACGTCGCGTTATCATTTTTACTGTAATGGGAGTGTTACTGTTAGGAACAGGATACTATTCTATACTGCATATAGACAAGTTACGTGAAATAGGATTTATACTAGCAACGGGTGCTACAACGATAGGGACATATTTTATTTTTAGTTCATTGTTACCATTGTTTGTAACAAAGTTAAAAAACAACAAAAAACGAAATGAAACAGGTTTAAATAGTTTTACATATGCTCAGCTTCGTTTTCGAATAAATAGTTTATCTCGGGTACTTGGGACTGTCGCGATGCTAATTGCACTTGGTGCAGGGGCGATGACAGCTGGAATGGCTTTTCAAAAAAATGTTGGTATTATGACGGATTTTTCTCGAGTCTATGATGCGACAATTCATGATCCGAATGAAAAAGATATAGCGGCATTAAAACAAATGAAAATTGAAGAGCAACGAACTTATAAATATAAAGTGGACGGGGAAGCAGTCTATTATTTACGAGAAGATTTAACTGCAAAGCCACCACTCATTTCTGATCATCAAGATACAAAGAATGTCAAAGAGCCTGTACGTAAACGTGTAAAAGAACCATTAACGGAACCTCTTTATACATCTATGGAAGCACCTGAGGCAGCAAGTAAACTTCCACATATGCCAAGTGATTGGAATGATGCAATCATAAGAGAAGTTCAAGTTACACACAATCAATTCAACGGGAAACCTGTTCGAATTGCAGATAAGGACCATTATAAAAACATTCAAGGAACAGAACATAGTGTCACGCTAGTGCAAGTGGATGACTTACAAAAATATAAACCGTTGTTAATAGATATTGATCAACGACAAAAAGAGTTAGTAGAAAAAGAAAAAGGCGGAAAAGTAGAATTATATACAAAAATGACAACTTACCAATTTATGAATAGTTTCATGAGCGGTACGATGTTTATGGGATTCTTCCTTGGAATTGCATTCTTAGCTATGATGGCGAGCTCTCTTATGTTTAAAATTTTAACAGGAGCT
This sequence comes from Bacillus cereus group sp. N21, assembly GCF_016483395.1. Taxonomy (NCBI): domain Bacteria; kingdom Bacillati; phylum Bacillota; class Bacilli; order Caryophanales; family Bacillaceae; genus Bacillus; species Bacillus cereus group sp. N21. The sequence goes on along the minus strand of NZ_JAEHBX010000088.1, from coordinate 5,573 downwards.
TCTCGTGATGTACGTCGCTATGAAATGCTTCGAAAAATTGGAGTACGCCGTAGTATGTTGTCGCGTAGTATCTATAAAGAAATTTCATATCTCTTTATCTTCCCGGCTATCATTGGTATTTCACATATTTTAGTAGGACTTAACTTGTTCCGCCTCTTCTTAGTTGATCCGTTTGTAAAAGTGTGGATGCCAATTGGAATTTTTCTTATTATTTATGTTGTATATTACTGGATAACGGTGCAACTATATAAAGGAATGGTTTTGCCAAAAGAACAAGTTTCAAAGTAATAATGAATGAGATAATTTGCTGGCAGAATGAAAAAACACGCTTACTTTCATTATCAAGACCTAAAAGTTAAAAATCCTCAAAAAATAAAGGTAAGTACATATTAGTTATGTTAAATATGTACTTACCTTTTATTTCTCCTTAAACTAAGGCTCCACATTGGCTTAAATATTTCAATGTGCTTCTAATGGAATATTCCCAATATCCGAAACGGGTTCTGTTGCAAAGTTTTCTAAATGAGATCACACTCTAGAAAAAAAGAGTAAGGAGAAACACAAATGCGATATTTTAAAGGAAAACAGTTCAAGAAAGATATTATTTTGGTAGCCGCCCTGTACTACTGTCGTTTTTCTTTAAGTTATCGGGATGTCTCTGAAATTTTAAAAGAACGTGGAATCTCAGTTCACCCAACAACTATCATGCGCTGGGTTCATGAATACGGAAACCTTATCTATCAAATTTGGAAGAAGAAAAATAAAAACGTCCAATTATCTTGGAAGCTAGATGAAACCTATATAAAAGTCAAAGGGAAATGGTGTTATTTATATCGTGCAATAGATAAAGACGGGCATACATTGGATATTCAACTTCGTAAAAAACGGGATTATCCGGCTGCTTATGCCTTTATGAAAAGATTAGTGAAAACATTTGGAGAACCAACGGCTCTAACAACAGACAAAGCGCCGGCATTACTTTGCGCATTTAAGAAATTAAGAAAACAAGGTTTTTATTTAAATACAGCTCATTGTACAATCAAACATTTGAACAATCTCGTCGAACAGGATCATAGGCATGTCAAGAGGCGTTTTGCCAAATCCGCAGGATTTCAAAACCTTCGTCATGCTTCACGTACGATAAAAGGTATTGAGACCATTCATGCCCTATATAAACAAAGGCGAAGTTTTCAAAGAGACTCCGCCTTTTCAACGTACAATGAACTTCAACAATTACTGGCTACTTCCTAAACATTGTTCCTCATTTACCAACCTGTTTATGCTTTTTTCAAACTTTGCAACAGAACCCTCAATTTTTATATTTATTGGACAGATGATTACTCCAAAATCGATGGATGCTCCTTCTACCCCATGGAGATGTGGTGATTACCCTTATAGAGCCTGCATCTAATCTCGTTTACTAATGAAATCTTTATAAGCGGCAATTTTATATTCAAGCATCTCATCTGCAGATTTTAATGTTCTGATTTGTTTCTTAATAGCGTCTTTATGTTCTTCTAAAAGGCTTAATCGCTCTAGTGTAGTATGTTCTCCTTCTAAAACTAATGAAGCATACTTCTTTATTTTCGCGATAGGCATTTGTGTTTCTTTTAACTTGATAACAAATTGTAGCCATTTAATATGTGAATCGTTATATCGCCTGTCTCCGCTGGCATCACGAACCGGAGTTATAATTTTTTCCTTTTCGTAATACCGCAATGTATGTGTACTTATCCCTAAAATTTTAGCCACTTCACCAATGGTGTGCATAAGAAACCTCCAGATTAATTTTTTTCTTGACTTAGAGTTAACTCTAATCATTATAATCAACTCATAGTTCGTTCACAATAAAATCAATTGGATAAAATTCAGGAGGGATTTATATGAAATATACAGTTATTACGGGTGCCAGTTCAGGAATTGGATATGAAACGGCTCTTGCTTTTGCGGCTCGCGGAAAAAACTTAATCATAGCAGCTCGCAGAACGGAGGAATTGGAAAAGCTAAAATCAAAAGTGGCTGACGTTAACGCAGACCTGGATGTTGTCATTCGAACTGTTGATTTATCTGTTACCACAAATGTTTATGCATTCTACGAAAGTCTTCAGGACTATCAGATCGAGACCTGGATCAACAATGCTGGATTTGGAAACTTTGCTTCCGTTGGGGAACAAAATTTAAATAAGATTGAGACGATGCTTCATTTGAATATTGAAGCCTTAACCTTGTTGTCCTCTCTTTATGTGCGTGACTATGCAGATGTTAAAGAAACGCAAATCATCAATATTTCTTCAGGAGGAGGATATCTGATTGTTGCCGATGCTGTGACCTACTGCGCGACAAAGTTCTATGTAAGTGCCTTTACAGAAGGGCTTGCACAAGAATTGAAAGGAAAAGGAGCAGCCATGCAAGCAAAAGTCTTGGCTCCTGCTGCAACAGAGACCGAATTTGCGAAACGCTCCTATGATGTTGATAATTTTGAATATGATGGTATTGTTCCAAAGTTCCATACAGCTGAACAAATGGCCGGTTTCTTACTGGATTTATATGACAGTGAGAAGGTGGTAGGAATTGTGAATGGAGAAACGTATGACTTCGAATTAAGAGATCCGATTTATCCGTATGTGACGCGGACAAGAAACTAGTCTTTTAAAATCCAAACATAACAAAAAGCCGATAGTTCCTTAGCGTATATTTTCGTTAAAATGTGACGGTAATTCTAGTAAATCTTTTGCATTTACGATAGATATATTAAAAATAATCATTTAGCTTTAACACAATATTATCGTTGGTATCAAGTATATGAAGTTTCGCTTAACAAAGCTCGTCTAGAAAATCAGTTAGACATTTTAGAGGATGAAATTGAAATTTTATCAAGCTGGAACTTCGAAAGGTAAAATTGGTTTAGTAGACAGATTAAAAATGTTTGAGGGATGGAAAAATGCGCATCATGTTGAAAACACATCAATCAGTTGAACGATGAGGTACTTTCATTAGAAGCTAATATTCTTTATCAAAATATACGTCCAGATAACAGTAGATAAAGCTATAAAATTAATTACTTAACAATTCTGAAACTTCTAGATAACGAATTACCTCTTTTTACAAAGGTGCATTTAGAACCAACAGGTACTGTAGAAAATCCACAATTTAAATCTGCCTATGCAGAAAATAGAGCAAAATCATTTATGCATTACTGGTTATATTTAATGAAAACAGCATCTGTGAACAGTGACAAATTCAAAGAACTATTAGCAGATCAATTTGAGTTAAATTTAAGTACGACTTCTAAAGTTAATACATTAAAAGGGTTTAATGAATGGTTAGCAACCATTTCTAACCAAGTAAAACAAAGCGGACATTATCCGGAAAATTTTCAGTTACAGAAAATGTAAGTAACACGATGAATGCTTCTGTAGATTTTGAATGGGAAGGTATTTCTGCTGAGAATAAGCCAATGATTGCGGAAACACATCATGAATGGGATACTTGAAAATAATTTAGATGAGCGATTTACTCGTATGAAAATGATGAAAGCAATTCAGACAAAGCCATTTCAAACAGTAGAATAATTTAAAATATAGCTTTTTTCTTTTATGATAGATAAAAGAAAAAGGCTACAGGCTTGATACGAACAAAAAAAGAAAATTGTACGTTAAGGTACTATTTAAATAAAAATCACCGATTTCCTGTACGTTAAGAAGTCAGTGATTCTTGTTATTTTTTTCTTATTTTGTTTTCTCTTAATGGTCGTAAATCTTCTATAATATATTTAGTGCATATAAAAGAGGCGGAGCCATAAAATCAGCAAATTAGAAAATAAAACAGGATGGGAGTCGGTTATTATGGAGCAATCAAATAAAGCGTTTAGCGAGGCATTAGTAAAATCGTTAAGAGGAGAACGAGGACATCTTCCTATCAAGAATGCTTTGTCGGATATAGACTTGGCGCTTGCGGGAAAACGCAGAGAGGAACTGCCTTATTCTATTTATCAATTAGTGAAACACATGACATACTGGCAAGATTTTCTCTTATTATCCGCTCAGGGGGAGAAGCCTGCATTGCCTGCCCATGTGAAAGAGAGCTGGCCTGAAGAAGAATGTCCTGGCAGTGAGGAAGAGTGGAAACAAATTATTCACTATTTTCTTCAAGGGATTGAACAGGCATGCACGATTGCCCAAACTGTTCAATTGGACAAACCATTGGAGAAATGGCCTGGCGAAACCCCAGGCGGTGTGCTACGCAATATTGCATCTCACAACTCCTACCATTTAGGAGAAATTGTGCTGATTCGCAGATTATTTAGTGCTTGGCCACCGCCAACAGGCGGATATCCGGTCTAAACAAGGTTATGGGTGGAACACTTTCCTTTGAATTGATTCAATATAGTTATATTGCGGATATTAAGTGGATTTTGAGGGGAATGGAAAGTTGTAAGAAGAGTTGAACACTATTATGTGAAGAGACACCGCCTGTTAAAACAGGTGTTTTTTTTGCTCTCGACCTATATTCTTTTAGGGGTTCTGTTGCAAAGTTTTCCAAATGAGACTACACTCTAGAAAAAAGAGTAAGGAGAAACACAAATGCGATATTTTAAGTAAGCGTCAAATCGTCCCCACAATTTAATATTCAATTAATGATGAGATAATCTCCTCCAAGTATTTATGTACTTGAGGAGATTGAACATTTTTTGTAATTTTATTTAAAATCTATTTACGATTAGTCTTAATTCCTATTTCTAGTATAATGAGTTCCTCTTATTACAATAGTATTTGTGTTTTCGTCCTTTCCACGCTTAAGGTTTCTGGTAAGCTTAGCCATAATGAGCTGGGATTCTGCATCATCTGCACCTTCGATTTTATATAAAAATTTCTTTGCATTTTCACCTGAAAGTACTTTTATAAGCTTATCATACCAATAAATAAGCACCTTATCGTCTTTCTTAACATCATATGAAAAAATTATATCGTTAGTTTGATTCTTACCTTTATCGAACATAGCTATTCCATTCCTTTCGACCATAATGACTATTCATACTTTAGTGGGTGGTAAATAACTTTCTATTTTTAGTTTTCATAGTCGTATTCATGATTATATATATTCGTAATATCTAACCAAAAACCTTCACTATTAGACAAAAATTTCACTGTTATATGATTGTTTGGGCAAGAACTTCTTGATATCCTTGTTTTTGGTTAAAAGGTACCCATATCAAGTATCCAACATAATTGTCTTCTAGTTACAGCAAGTGGGGACAGTTTGATGCTTACGTATATACTTATCTAATGTTCCAAATTTGTTATGTTGCTTATTTAAAATAGAAAGATAACTTTTCTGGAACCAATCCTAGGAAAAATGAATTTTAAAAATTTCTTCGTTTGATTTACGTTTTTCATTTTGCATATATAAACATAAAATGAGAGAAATAAATGATTCGGAGGAACTAGATATGGAAAATAAAATTTATGTAAGTGACGTAATTACTACAGATGTGTATGTGTCAAAGTTCTATAATGAAAATAAAAATGAAATCGAACGTTCAAGAGAATCTGTATTAAAATTTACAAAAAGAA